>JALTZH010000223.1 GCA_027051265.1 archaeon
CATATGCATACGTATATAGAGAAGGAATGTCTAGAGTTGAGAAAGGAAAACCATGGCCTTTAGTCATAACTCTCGAAGCGTTTCCAACTACAACTACGTTGTGTAGTGACATCGTACTACCAGCTGCAAGCTGGTATGAGAAATCATTTACATATGGAAATACTGAAAGAAGATATCAATATATTAGAAAAGTTGTTGATCCACCAAGTAAAGAAATGCTACCAGATTCGGTAATCTTTGCAATGATATTTAGAAAACTCGAGGAGAGAGGTTTATTACCAAAAGGTTTCGTATCATGTTTCTGGCCAGAAGAATATGGTAAAGACTGGGTTAAGAAAACAATTGAAAACGTACATAAGTTTGAATGGATCGATAAGTTTACTGAAAATATATGGAACGAATTAAGAGAATTGAGTAAAGATACGTTTTACGATTTAAGTGGAATGACAAGAGATATGTTAAGAAAGAAAGTTTCCGGATATAGATTACCATTACCTTCTGAGTATCACACAAATCCAGATGTTAAAGCGAGATATGATAAATACATGTCAAAGATAACCTATGCTTACCCATATGATCCACATATAGAGAAACAAACAAAGAAAGCGTTAGATAATCTTAAAAAATGGGCTCCAGTTTATGCAAAATGGGTTGAGAAATTAATTGAAGAAGAAAAGAAAGATTTAGAATATAAGAGAAAAGAAAAAGTACCAGAGAATTGGTGGGTTAGTTTCTATGCTGGATGTAAACCTGTCTATAAACGTAAAGCTTTACCAACAGGTGAAAAAGTACCAATAATAGATTGTCGTGCAATTATATGGATGAATCCTCATTGGGCAACGATTTATGATGAGAAAGAGAAGAGATTTAAGAAGTTTACAAAAGTTAGAATTATTAAACAGAGATTTAATCCAGAAAAAGCATATAAGGGATTAACACCAGGATATAAACCTTATGATAGGTATGAAGATATTGAAGCTGAAGTGATAGGAGATCCAGATAAAGATCTTAACGCATTGTTCACTTTGGTATTAAGTCCACCGGAAGTTCCAGGTGTTAGAATAGCGTATAGAAGACCAGATGGAAAAGATGAAGTAATAATAGATGCCAGCGAATACCCATATGGTTTCTGTACTGGAAGAGTAATAGAACATTGGCATTCTGGAACAATGACTTTAAGAGTTCCTGAAATTAAGAGAGTTCTACCTGAAGCTTATGTTGAGATAAATGCTAAACTTGCTGAAGAACTAGGTATAAAAGATGGAGAACCAGTAATAGTAGAATCTCCAAGAGCAAAGATTGAATTGAAAGCAAAAGTTCTTGATCCAAAGAAGGCATTAGGTGGTCCAAGATATGATTATCTATTTGCTCCATGGTTTGATCATAATAAACTGGTTTCATTCCTATTAAGAGATAATTTTGATCCATTTAGCTTTCAAGCAGATTATAAGATGGCAGCAGTTAAGATATATAAAGGAACACTACCTGTTAAACAAGCTGTACCTAAAAAGATAGTCGCATAATTTTTATTTTTTATTTTTTTTATGATAAAAAGACGAGAATTTTTAAAAATAACATTTTTAACATTCTTATCCTCAGTAGCATTTGCTAGTACCAATAGGAAGATTGAATACGATGAAGAAGTGATAAGACCACCAGGAGCTGTTAAAGATTTCTCAAGTAGGTGTATAAGATGTATTTCTTGTTTAAGTGCATGTACTCGTGTTAAGAGATATGCTATATCTTTAGCAGGTATTTCAAAGGGATTAAAAAATTTAGGGACGCCTGTTGTAGAAAATATGAGAGAATAT
>JALTZH010000224.1 GCA_027051265.1 archaeon
ATATTATGTAGTACTAATTAAAATAAAAATCTGAATCTCATTTAAATACTTTTCTTTTGTTAATTATTATTATTAAATAGATAAAAAACATCTCACACCTATCCAGCATGTGGATATATATTAAATTATGAGTGAAATAAAGAACGAAGTTATAATCTTCCAAAACACTGAATGTATATAAAAAATCTTATCCTTTAAGATTAATGTTTCATAGGTGATTAAGATGACAACAAGAACCGTAACTGTTAATCAATTGAGAGAAGGTGGATTAGTTGTAATTGATGGAGAACCCTGTAAGATAATTAGTATTTCAATATCGAAGACAGGTAAGCATGGCGCTGCTAAAGCTAGAATAGAAGGTATAGGCTTATTGGATGGTAGAAGACATAGCTTAATAGCTTCAACCGATGATAAAGTTGAGGTGCCAGTTATAGAAAGAAGACAAGCACAAGTTATAGCAGTTCTCAAAGATACTATACAACTAATGGATCCGCAAACATATGAGGTTTATGAAGTTCAAAAACCATCACCAGATGAATTGGGAGGTAAAGAACTTCAACCAGGTATGCAGGTAATGGTAATGCAGATAATGAACGTTAAGAAAATTGAAAAGATTTTGGAATGAAAATTTTAATAACCGGCCCTCCAGCTGTTGGAAAAACAACGTTATGCTTAAAGTTGTATAGGAAGCTTGTGGAAAAATATAAAGTTGGAGGAGTTGTATCGTTAGAGATTAGGAAAGGGTTTAGAAGAGAAGGTTTTAAATTTTTAAACCTTAAAACTAATGAAGAGATACCTCTTGCCAGTAAACATTACAGAAGTAGATATAAAATAGGTAGATATGGAGTATACGTTGAAAACGTTGATAAGGTTGCGAATGTTATAGAATCTTCGATCAAAGAAAACGATATAACAATAATAGATGAAATAGGACCTATGGAATTATTGAGTGAAAAATTTTCAAAAACAGTTATAAAAGTTTTTTCTACTGATTGTAATATAATTGCAACAATACATTATAGATCGAATCATCCAACCATCAGAAGAATAAAATCGAGAAAGGATGTATCTTTATATGTACTTAATAAAGATAATAGAGACCAAATATATTTTAAAATATTAGAAAAATTTGGATTAGTTTAGATGAAGCAAGTTATAATTGTTAGAACGGATATAAAGATGGGTAAAGGTAAGATTTGTAGTCAGGTTGCACATGCATCTCTTGGAGCAGCGGAGATTGCGAGAGAAAGATTTAAAGAATATTATGATGAGTGGAAAAAAACCGGACAAAAGAAAGTCGTACTTAAAGTTAATAATGAGGAAGAACTCTTAAAGATATATGAAAAAGCTTTAGAGGAAAATCTTCCATGCTTTTTGGTAATAGATGCCGGGCTAACGCAACTAAAACCAGGAACGAAAACATGCGTAGCAATTGGTCCAGCACCAGATAATGATGTGGATAAGATAACAGGACATCTAAAATTACTCTAATGACGTTAATACTAAAAAGAGAAATCTACAACGAGATTGTAGAACATGTTAAACAAGAGGAACCATATGAAGCTTGTGGAATACTGGTTGGAAAAATTCATAACGATAAGAGAATTGTATTAAAAATATATAAATCTAAAAATATAAGTAAAAATCCATTATCATCTTATATAATAGATTTTGATACTTTAAGAAAAGCAATAGTTGAAGCTGATAAAAAAAGGTGGGAAATTATTGGTTTTTATCATTCACATCCACCAAAATTATTAAGACCATCATTAATAGATATAAGCAAAGCTAATTGGCATAATGCTTCTTATGTTATAGTAACTATGTATGAATATGAAATCTCCTCATGGGTTTGGAATGATGATGAAAAGAAATTTTACAGAGAAGATGTAATCATACTTTAACACCACTTATCATACTTAAGTGCAAAAATGATTGTAATAGAGAATCAATATTTAAACAAAATTTAGTACTTAAATATTATGATTATCTGTCTAGCTCATAAGAGAGATTTAGATGGTATAGGATGTCATGCAATACTTAAGAGGCATGCAATGAAGAACGATATCGAAATAGAAAATATATACGTTGATTACAACGATCTTATAACAAAGCTAAGATTTAAGAAGCATTTAAAAGATAAGATATTTATCATCGCAGACCTAGGATTTACGAAAGAGTTTTTAAACAATATTGAAACGTTGAAAAAGATTTCAAAGAAAAATTTAGTTTACTGGATAGATCATCATGATTGGAGTTCTTTTATAAAACATTTGGAGAATATCGATATTAAACTAGTAATAGATAAAAATTACTGTGCATCAGAATTAACTTGGTTGGAATTTGAGAAAAACGATGAGATATGTAAAAGAATAGCATATTATGCAAGATTGCATGATTTTATGGTAACGAATAGTAGAGATTTTGAACACTCTATGAAGTTATACGAAGTAATCGCCTCACGTTATTTGGATTACGACTATATAGCGGAAGAATTAGCTATGGGAAATTTCTGGAATAATAAGTTTGAGGAAGCATATGAATATTACTATACCAAAAAAAATAATGTTATAAAATACTCGTTAAAAACTTTCAAAGTGTATGATATTAAAGATATAAAATTTGGTATTGTTTTGTACAAAGACATTTCAGCAACATCTGTTTCGTTACATTTTCTGAACAATTACGATATAGATTTTATAATATGTTGCACAACACGAGGAAGAATAAGTTTCAGAAGAAAAACTAAGAAGGTAAATATGGTAGAGTTGGCTAAACTTTTCAATGGTGGTGGGAGAGAAGATGCTGCTAGTGCAAATTTGGAAAAAAGAATAACGACTGAAGACTTTGATCGTATTGCAAACGTTGTTATGCGTTTCATATCTGGATTTGATTAAATTATATTTATGAAATTGCTTTTAATTCATGCGGAATATTTTAGGTATAAAGTTAAAGAAAGGACAAAAATTTCAGAAAAAATTCCTGAAGAAAAAAAAGAAAATTCTTTTAAAAACGTTCTCGTTACATTTGTTGCTGTGGAAAGAGGTGATGAGCGAAATATAGATAAGATAACCGAAGTAGCGAAGGATAATATACTGGAAGTGTATAATAAAGTAAAAGCTTCAAACATCGTTCTTTATCCATATGCTCATCTATCTTCAAATCTAGCTACTCCTAGTGATGCATTAGCTGTCTTAAAAAAATTGGAAGAAAAGCTTAAATGTTTCAGAGCCCCCTTTGGTTGGTATAAAGAATTTGAAATAAAATGTTATGGTCATCCGTTATCAGAACTTTCAAGAGAGATTAAACTTGACGAAGAAACTCCAGTAGCTTTAAAGCAAGAGGAAAAAGTTAAATCGTATTGGTATATATTACAAGATGGAAATTTAATAAATCCAAATGATTTCAATTTTGAGCAATATCCGGATTTAAAAATAATGTATGAATATGAAAGGAAAAAGATGAGAAAGGTTACTAAAGAACCTATACATGTAAAATTGATGAGACAACTCGAGCTCGTTGATTACGAACCAAGTTCAGATCCAGGAAATTTGAGGTGGTATCCCAAAGGAGTTATCATAAAAAAATTGCTTGAAGAACATGTTACCAATATTGTAACGAGATATGGTGCAATGATCGTTGAAACCCCTATAATGTATAGTTTTGAAGATGAGAGACTAAAAAGCTATTTCAATAGATTTCCAGCAAGACAATATATATTAAAATCTGGAAAAAAAGAATACTTTTTAAGGTTTGCAGCATGTTTTGGACAATATCTTATTGCAAGCGATATGACAATATCTTACAAAAATTTACCACTCAAAATCTATGAGTTAACACATTATTCTTTCAGAAGAGAACAACGAGGAGAAATTGTCGGATTGAAAAGGTTGAGAAGTTTTACAATGCCTGATATGCATACGTTTTGTAAAGATATGGAAGAAGCCAAAAGAGAATTCTTTGAACAATGTAAGCTTGCAATGAAATGGTTAGATGATGTGGAGTTAAGTTATGGAGTTATTTTAAGAGTTGTTAAAGATTTCTACTATGAGAATGAAGATTTCTTTAAAAAACTTTCCATGTTGATAAACAAACCAATCCTTGTTGAAATGTGGGACGAAAGATTTTTCTATTTTGTCACGAAAATAGAGTTTGCAATCGTTGATTCTCTACATAAATCTGCAACACTTTCAACGGTTCAAATAGATGTTGAAAACGCAAAACGTTTCAATATCCAGTACGTCAAAAAAGATGGTCAAAAAGATTATCCAATAATTCTTCACGCAAGCATATCAGGTGGTATTGATAGAAACCTCTATGCTCTACTAGAACAAGCATGGATGAGAAAGGATAAGAGAAAACCTATGCTACCAATATGGCTTTCACCAATACAGGTTAGAATAATACCTATATCCAAGGAGGTTGAAGATTATTCTCGAAAGATTCTCGAAATCTTGGATAAAAATAACATAAGAGTTGATATAGATGATGAAGAAGGAACACTCGAGAAAAAGATATTAAAGGCTGAGAGGGAATGGATTCCTTATATAATTGTCATAGGGAAAAAAGAGAAGACATCCAATAAAATAACTGTTAGAATTAGAGAAACCGATGAAATAAAGGAAACGACAGTTGACGAATTGATTCATGAAATTAAAGAAAAATGTAAAGGAAAACCTTTCGTACCATTAAACTTACCAAAGGAATTATCGAAGAGACCAAAGTTTGTTGGATGAAAATAAACATAAAGGGTCTCAGTATAATAATTTCAGTAATTTTGTTAATTTCTTTAGCCGTTATTTTAATATTAATCACTCATATCTCATATAAATCTTTTATTAAAGAGGAAAAATCTCATCTTAAAACTCTTTATACAAAAGAAGTATATGAACAATACGCTTCGTTAACTATATTGAAAGCTGATCAGTTTGGGTTTAAAATTAAAAACGATGGTTATATATCACTAGTTGACTTAAAAGTATACGAAGATGGTAAAAGGTTGTTCTTAAATAAAACTGCTTGCAGAAAAATATGTACAAATTGTTCTGAGGATTTAACCGTATTAGAAGTTAATGCTACCGTAATATGTAATGTAAACCTAACTCCTGGAAATTTACTGGTTGCTATTGCAAGATATGCGGTTGATAAACGTAAGATTATCGGTATAATTGTTAGAATTAACCTTACGATTATACTAATTAACGTAACGTTAACAAAACCTGAAGAACCAATTATAATATATCTGACAGGATTTTCAATTGATACGAATAAACCAATCATAAATCTCATTTCTATCGAAAACGTTTCGTTTTTGATATATAATCCTCTGTTAGAAAATTTATCCGAAATTAATATTTCACTTAAAGAAACGGTACCGTTATTTATATCGAACATTACATCTTTAAATGTTTCTACAAGATTACCTATAATCCTCTACCTTGAAGTGTTTAATGAAACTGTTTTTATTGACCTCAATGCAACCATTGAGTTTGAATAGTATATAATGAGTTAAATATTACTATTTTCTTACTGTAAAAAATATTTTACTTGAAGAAATTATCTCAATTGGGTTATTCCTTCTTGTGATTCGTTGTGCTAATTTCCATGCATTATTATTGTTAAAATTGATATATGGAAGACTTAAGTTTGAGAAAACTTGAACATATAAAGATATGTCTTGAAAAAAATGTTGAATCCGAAATTTCAAACGGTTTCGATGATATAATATTAATTCATAGAGTTCCAAATATTGATTTTGAAGAAATAGATACAAGTATAGATTTCTTTGGAAAAAAGATTTCTGCACCTATAATAATATCACCCATAACTGGTGGTCATAAGTTTAGTGAGAAGATAAATAAAAACCTTGCACTTGCTGCAAAAGAATTAAACATACCAATTGCTGTAGGTAGTCAAAGAATAGCACTCATAAATAAAGAATCCAGAAAAAGTTTTAAAATTATAAGAGAAGTATCTGAAAATCTATTTGTTATTGCAAATATTGGTATAGCACAACTCAAAGAGTATTCGATGGATCAAATTCAGGAGTTAATAGACATGATTGATGCCAATGCTTTATACATTCATGTTAATCCACTTCAAGAAGTTTTACAAAAAGAAGGTAATAAAAACTTTCAGGATTGTTTAGAAAAACTGGATGATATAAGGAAGTTGAACATACCAATAATAGTAAAAGAAGTGGGAACAGGATTTTGCAGAGAAGATGCAATGATATTTGAGAAAAAAAAGATAGATGCAATAGACGTTGCTGGTCTTGGTGGTACAAACTTTGCTATCGTTGAATATTATAGAAATAAGAAAGAAATATTCAGAGATTTTTTCAACTGGGGTATTAAAACAGCAATTTCTCTCATAGAATGTTTGGAATTTACGAATTTAAAAGTTATTGCAAGTGGTGGGATAAGAAATGGTGTAGAAGTTGCGAAGGCAATGGCGTTAGGCGCATATGCTACAGGTGTTGCATTACCTCTACTCAAACTTGCTATTCATAATCATATGGACGTGGTAAAGTATATAAATGGTATGATCGAACAGTTAAAGATAGCAATGTTTCTCACAAATTCTAAAAGAATTGATGATCTTAAAAAAGTTGATGTTATCATAAAAGGTTTCGTTAAAGATTGGCTCGAACAGAGAAATATTGATATAAAAAAATATTCAAACAGAAGATTGAAGAGAAGTACTTAAAAATAACCCAATCTTCTTAGTCTCTCCATAATCTCTTCTTTTTCCTTAGCTCTACCTTCACGTTCTCTTCCCTTATTTTGACACCATGCTGGTTTATTACTAACAGGTTTTGTTGCAGATTTTGTTCCTAAACTTCTATATCCTTTTTCGTATAATTTACAGTATGGAATATTATATTTCAATATAACATCCCACACATCACGTTCCGTAAAGTGTAATATTGGATGAATTCTATAATGTGGAGGATCCTCCCTATATGATATAAATCTTTCATGCTTTCTTGCTTCATGCTCGTCCCACCTTATGCCAACGAATATAGCTTCAACTTTATTTTGTTCTATAAATTTTTTCAAAGGATATGTTTTCATCAAATGACTACCTATTGGTGAATCGGGATCGAAAATTATATAATCCTTATCATATCCAAAAGAGGCGATTTCTCTCTGTAACTCTTCAGATAACGACTTTACATCTATTCTATCACCAACTTTATTTACTCTGGATAATATTTCCTCGTTTTTAATTTCTATAAGTTTAAGATTCCATCTAATTTTTAATTCGTTGATAAATTCCAATATCTCATCAAAGACATCTCCTTCGTTTATGAAAACAACTTTTGGAAGATCCTTATGATGTTTAAGACAATACTCACGAACAAGCCATAAGGTTAGTGTTGAATCTTTTCCACCAGTCCATAATATTGCCATGTTTTTAAATCTATTAAACGCTTCGTTGATTATTTCAAAGGATTTTTCTATTTTATTTTCTAACATAATATTTTTTAAGCATGTATCTCAACCTTAAATTTCTCCATCAACTTTTTATGTAGTTCAATTAATCTCTTTCTTCTATCCTGCATGAATATAACGTCAACATCTCCAAGTAATATTAGGTTATAAGAAAATGGACTAGGTATATCTGTTTCTATTACTTTAATTTTAATTTCGTTATTCTTTATCCATTCCAAAACGGTTTTTGCTGCATCTATGTCAAAGACATCTTCCAAAATTTCTCTGTACGTTTCTTTTATTGCTGGAAAGTTTTCATATTCTTCTAATATTTTTATAAGATTTTCAGCGTTTATTTGTTGTCGTTCAACACTTATTTTATGCCCTTTGTAATTTTTAAGTATGAGAAAACATCTCGATGCAACATGTCTAAATCTTCTTCTGAATAATTCCGTTCTTCTTATTACTTCTTTCAGTTCTTTATCCATGTCTCTTTTCATTGCTTCGTTAAGAATTTCATCAACGTTAATTTTTTTAGGAAGTATAAATCCAAATCCATTATCGTTAAGAACGATTGCAACGTTTTTTTGAATCTTTTCTGAGATTATTTTACCGAAGAATCTCGATAACGCTTCATTACATCTTCTACCGAATAAACAATGAAAGATCAAAAAGTTTCTACCGTTTAAATCTTTCGTATATTCAATAAGAATTTCTTTATAACCAGGTATGTAGCTATGCTTTAATTGTTCCTCAAAATATCTATATATGTTTAGTGAAGAATTTTCATCTATTGGAAAATTTTCGAGTAACCATTTGATCACATCTTTTTTGGACTCGTTTTTTAACTTCTCTCTCATAATTTCTCTAAACATTTGAATTTCAAGAGCCAAATCAAAACTCAATGGTAACAGTTCAGAAAACCATACTGGAATATTAGGTATAACATTTTCAGGTACTTTCTCAACATAACAGTTCATCTTCGATGCATATTTAAATCTATAATATCTACCACCTAGTTGAAAAATATCTCCAGGAGATAATCTTTCAAGAAACTCTTCTTCTATATTTCCAATATATCTTCTACTTGGTAGTTCATAAACATCAACTTTAACTTCATCAGGTATTGCGCCTATGTTTAAATAATAAATAACTCTTGAACCTTTTTTTCTTCCAATTTTGTTCTCATTCTCATCGTACCATATTTTTGCATATACTCTCTGATATTCTAAATCTACATATTTCCCAGCAAGATATTTTATAACGCTTACAAAATCTTCATAACTCAAATCCTTATAGCAATAACTTCTTCTTATTATTTTATACATTTCGTTTAAATCCCATTTCTTTTCCAATGCCATTCCTAGAATATGTTGAGACAATATATCGAGACAATTCTTTGGAATCTTAACTCTATCAAGTTTTCGTTGAAGTGCAGCTCTTGCCATTACCGAAACTTCTACCAAATCATCTCTATCCAATGCAATTAT
>JALTZH010000225.1 GCA_027051265.1 archaeon
TATTATAATTATGCTAATAATGATTATAAGTGTTGTTTTAATTATTCGTTTGATTTTCATGACAAATTAAACTAAATCTAAATTTTTTCTGAAATAACTTTTTAAGCCAGCTTTTTCCAACTCTTTGTATATTTCTTCCTCGTTTTTAGTTTTATTTCTTATAGATCTAATCGTTTCAATTTTTTCCCATGGAAATACAACCCATCTATCCGTTTCCTTAACATAATAATCTGGAGTTATCTTTGACCATGGTTTTTTAAGTAAAGTAGCAACCTTATAAAAATTAACGTTTCTTTTTTTTAATTCTTCAATAGCTTTTAATATACTTTCTCCTGTATCTGCAATATCATCTACGATTAAAATTCGTTTCCCATCGATACCTTCAGGAAAATATAACACAACAGGTCTTCTAGATGTTTTACCAATAGATGTATAAAATTTTATTCTCGTAACTAATATATCTAAATCCAAATAATCGGATATTAGTCTTGCAGGAATTAAACCTCCACGAGATATAGCAAGGATGTAATCGAATTTTACTCCGTCTCGTTTAATTCTCTTAGCTAATTCTATGCAATAATTCTCAATCTCATCCCAACCCAATGTTAGGTACTCTATCTTCATAAATGTTTTTCAACCTCTTCAATCTTGGGATCGACTTCTACATATTTTTCGTACATTCTAAATATGATCTCCGGATCCTTCAACGCATGTCCAGTAACTACACATACAACTTTTTCATCTCTATCTATAATACCTTCTTCAAGTAATTTTTTCAACCCTGCTATACTAGCAGCAGATGCAGGTTCGACACCAATTCCTTCCTTTCTAGCTAGGAGTTTCTGTGCTTCAATAATTTCTTTATCACTAACAGCTTCAGCATAACCATTCGATTCTCTTATCGCCTTTAGAGCTCGTGGAGCATTAACAGGGTTTCCGATTCTTATAGCGGTTGCAATTGTTTCAGGTTTCTTTATTGGAGTTATTTCAACACTCTTATTTTTAACTGCTTTAACTATAGGTGATGCTCCCTCAGCTTGTATTCCTATCATTCTCGGAACCTTATCAACGAGTCCATATTTATAGAATTCTTTAAAACCTTTCCATATTGCATAGATGTTTCCCGAATTACCAACTGGAACAATAACCGTATCAGGTGCTTCGTAGTTGAGTTGTTCAACAATTTCATAACCTATTGTTTTTTGACCCTCCAATCTCCAAGGATTTATGGAATTAAGCAAATATATGTTATGCTTTGAACATATTTCTCTAACAATTTTTAATGCTTTGTCGAAATTTCCTCTTATACTTATAACTTTAGCACCATGTAATATGGCTTGAGCAAGTTTACCTATGGCAATCTTTTTCGATGGAATTAGAACATAACATTTTATTCCAGCTTTAGCAGCATACGCTGCAAGGCTTGCAGAAGTATTTCCAGTAGATGCACAAGCTACGGCTTTTACATTTAATTCTAAAGCTTTCGATACACCAATTGTCATTCCTCTATCCTTAAATGATCCTGTTGGATTTAGGCCTTCGTTTTTTATGTATAATTCTTTCAGACCAAATTCTTTCTCCAAATTTTTTGCTCTAGTTAAAGGCGTACCTCCTTCTCTAAGTGTTACAATCTTAGAATAATCGATTATTGGCATTAATTCTCTATATCTCCATAGGTAAAAATCTCTACCTTCAAATGTTTTTCTTGATATATCACCTTTATATTCAACTATAATTTCGAGTAATCCACCACAAACTCTACATACGTATATTATTTCATCGGATTTATATATACGATTACATTTGATACATCTAACAGTTATTTTCTTCATTTTAGAATAGCCTTTAGCATATCAACATCTCTAACAATTCCTATTAATTCACCACTCGCTTCAATAACAGGCATTTGGTTTATCTTATGCTTTGCCATTTTTCTTGCAGCATTTGATATAGTGGTTCTTTTTGTTACTGTTACTATGTTTTTTGTCATGATCTTTTTTACAGGTTCCATAGGTAAATCGAGATAGGATTTCATCACATAGATAACGTTCTTGGAATCCCAACTCCATGCATCTCCTTCTGTTCCACCAATAACTTCAGATTTAACTATTTCGTTTCTGATTTCTATTGACTTCAAAATATCCGCATCTTCCATTATTCCAACCATATTTCCGTTCGAATCTAAAACGAGTAACGCTTTCTCTCCACTAAACTTCAAGATTTTATAAGCAACTCTTATAGGTGTATCTTCCCATATTGAATGAAAGTTCTTCTTCATATACTTTTCAACTGGTTCTTTTATGTTCATATTTGCTAATCCTTTCCATACGATATCACTTATTGTAATAATACCTATTAACTCGTCATCCTTAACCACAGGCATCCTTCTAAAGTTTTTCTCCAAAAATATTTTTGCAACAGTTTTAAGATCATCTTCCTCTCTTGCATATACTACGTCTTTCCTCATAACTAAAGCAAGCTGGGATTCGTCTGGTTTATTTATTATATCACTTCTTGTAACAATTCCAACGAGTTTTTTTGTCTTTCTTTTTACAACAGGTAATCCAGATACGTTGTATTTTAACATTAATTCCAATGCCTCTTTTGTATCACCAGGAACTTCAGCATAAATAACATTACGTGTCATTACATCTTTAACCTTCATGAACATCACCTCTATCAATTCCTTTTCTAATAACCATTACAGGACATGGAGCAGTTCTTATAACTTTTTCGGCAACACTTCCTATTAGAAATCTATTCAAACCACTTCTTCCAGAAGTTCCCATAACTATAAGATCAATACCTTTATCTTTTGCGAATTTAACAATTTCTTCATGAGGATTCCCGTACTTCAATACTGGATAAAATCTCAGGTTCAGATTTTTAACCTTATTTTCAACATTCTTTAAGGCTTTTTTACCTTCTTCTTCTAATATGGATTTTAAATTTTGCCATAACGTTTCATTGTTGATTGATGAGAATGCAGTCGTATCCACGACATAGATACAGTAAACTTCCGAATTTAAGTTCTTCGCAAGTTTAATACCAAAATCAGCAGCGTTTTCAGCTATATCAGATCCATCTGTAGCTATTAATATCTTTTTAAACATATTTATCACCTTTCAGTAAAAATTGCTGACAAAACTTTATGGTATGTATTTATATACCTCTCGTTTGTAATAACTCTTCTCTCTTTAATGTTCTTATATCAATTCCACGCATAGCAGCTCCGATGTCTTTAGAAACCTCAACCAATACTGAAGGATCATCATAATATGTTGTAGCCATTACAATAGCTTCAGCCATCGCTTTTGGATTTGAGGATTTGAATATACCAGAACCTACGAATATACCATCTGCTCCTAACTGCATCATCATCGCAGCATCTGCAGGTGTAGCAATACCTCCAGCAGCAAAATTTACAACAGGTAATCTTTTAACATGCTTGATTTCGAGCAGAACTTCATACAATCCGTTTATTATATCTCTATATGAGAATTCATCAAAGAGTGGTTCATCCTCACATATTTCACCATTTAATCCCAAATCTTTTCTATATTTTATTGCAAGCCTTTTATAATTTTCGGCAAACGTTTTTGCTATAGTATAAAGTTCGTTTCTATCCATTTCCGAAATTTTTCTTATCGAATCGTTTATCAATCTCATATGTTTAACAGCTTCAACAACATTTCCAGTACCAGCTTCACCTTTCGTTCTTATCATTGCAGCACCTTCAAAAATCCTTCTAACAGCTTCACCTAAACTTCTAGCACCACAAACAAACGGGACTTTAAATTTATGTTTATTTATGTGGAAAAATTCATCTGCAGGTGTTAAAACTTCGGATTCATCAATAAAATCTACACCAAGTTCTTCTAAAATTTGTGCTTCAACAAAATGACCTATTCTAACTTTTGCCATTACAGGAATCGAAACGGCATCCATTATTTCTTGTATTTTTTCTACACTTGCCATTCTTGCAACACCACCACCGGCTCTTATATCAGCTGGAACTTTTTCCAAAGCCATAACAGCAACTGCTCCAGCATCTTCAGCAATTCTTGCTTGTTCTGCGTTTGTTACATCCATAATTACTCCACCTTTCAACATTTGAGCAAGTCCTCTTTTTAATTTTACGGTTCCAATAAGTTTCATAACACGATCACCTTAGGTTATTTCATATCTAATTTTAATTTTTTAGCAAAATCTATAATATTAAAATAAGAATATTTTATATTATCTTTATCACAAGTACAACTAGCTATCAGCTAGTTATTATAAAGTTTATTAGTGATATTTATTCTCTCCCCAAGGTGGTTTAATTTTTGTAATATTCAGTCATCTTGAGGAGATCTCCCGTCCCGTCCTCTTTTATTAGGAGGTTTTCATCGGGAGCATTCAAGAGGAACGAGACGCCCCATATTCTGATTTTAATAGCCTCTGCCCATTTGGGTTTAAATTTCACCCACATATTGAGCAGAGACGGGAGATTTCTCATCATATATTTCTGACCTAATTATTTCTCTATGTTAAAATATTAATAAGAGTATTTTAATGTTTCTTATCATGTTTAAATGATACTTGAATTAAAAACAGCATTAAACTCACCTTGTTTATGAATGGCGGTATTCATAATATATTCTTCCTTTTTAGATATTGAACGATCTTTTCCACAAATTCCTTTCCGCTCTTAAGCACCTCTTCTGCCTCAGTTTTAGATATAATGAATGTATATTCGTAATCACTTATCTGCCTCTTCTCAAAAGCCCTATTTAGTTCTCTGCCCATTTCCTTTGGAAAGACACCTGTTTTAATAAAATGTTCTCCAAAAGCAGAAATTACTCCCTTATGGGATGAAAACGAAAGGTTTTTTGTAAGTAAAACAGCTTGTGCAGAATAAAACATCGCATAGTAAGTTCTCGAAACAGAAGATTCGTAATCTCCTTCTTTGAGGAGCAGCTCAGCACTCCTTAAATATTTTTCTGCTCTCTTTATCAAAGATTTTATCTCCTTCATATAGGTATGCCCTCTCTTCGCACATTTATCAGCAGCGGGCTGTTAACCTTCTTATAAGCTTCTTCTGAAACTGGATAAACAGATATTAACACGCCATATTTCAGGTTTATTTCTGTAATTATGTCTATCATTCTGTCAATTTCCTTTCCGGGAGAAACTTCTCCTTCAAGAACTATGAGCAAGTCTATATCAGAGTCTTCCGTAGCATTTCCCCTTGCATATGAACCATATAATATAATCTGCTTTAATCTATGACCGTATAACTTTTTAATTTCCTTTTTAAACTCTTCAAGAACCTTTTTTATTTCCAATGTTTTCATCATCTATTAAATCACCCTATTTAAATGTACATTTTCAACATGATTATGTAATTTTTCTAAATATCTTCGGTTTTATTATTTTCTTACTCTAAATTATATATTATACTCTTCCAATAACATCTATTCCTGTTTCCTAAAGATTCCTATTTATTTAAAAAATTTCATTTTTTTAAGATCCCTTACCAGCTAATTCCTTCGTAATATTCAGCTAATTCTCTAATATCCTCAACTCTTCTACCATCAAAAACGTATTTGCTCTTATAGAGCTTTTTATCTTTAAATTCACCCCATTCTGTAACTATTAAAACATATCTATTCTTGCTTACTGCTTCCTTAACTGATGGACAGTAGTCAGCCTTTCTCTAAAGATATTTTTGAATCTCTCCATAGTTTTTGGATGGATCATATACATGAACCTTAGTTCCAGTTAGTATCATTAACATTAAGTAGTAATCATCTACCTTGAGGAGTTCTTCTGTTCTATTCTTTTTTATAAGTAGGACTTTATCGACGAGCTTTCGGGAAGAGCAGGGGGTACTATAGTTTAGTAAACTTTATCTTAAAATATTTTTTATTTATTATTAACGAAATAATTTCCTACTCCAATGATGGTATCATAGCAACGAGGAGTAGAAGGTTACCTTACCTAACTAACTTAAAATGAGTGGGTCTGCGTGCCTCACAACTGCCCGATGATGTGGGATACGAAAGAGAGCCATGCTCCCTAATGAAGTATCCATGAAGGGAATCATATGTGCAACGATGGATAGCTACGCTTATGTTAATAAGAGTATTTTAATGTTTCTTATCATGTTTATAATGATACTTGAATCAAAAACAGCATTGAACCTATTTATCCAATTAGGAATGAGTTAATTTAAAAACTATTTTTTTATGATAATTTTAAATTTAAGTTAATAGAGAAATTAAGAATATTTAATTCAATCTTTAATGAGAGGGAAGGGATAGAGTTGTTATGGTCTAAATTAAAATTCCAAATAAAGAAAGGTATATCAAGTGGAGTAGTTTTAACGTTAGGGAAGTGTAGCTCTTATGTATGAAATCTTAACTATCAAATCAAAAAATGAGTTTGAACTTATAGATATAACCGATAAAGTAAGAGAGTTTGTAAAAAGAAATGTTAAAAACGGAATTGTAATTGTTTTTACAAAACATACAACTACCGCTCTAATTATAAACGAAAATGAGCATGGATTACTTCAAGATATAAAAGAAACGTTGTTTAAATTAATACCTAAGAGAGGAAATTATAAACATGATTATATAGACAACAATGCTCATAGTCATTTAAAATCGATAATTTTAAACACTTGTTTAGTTATACCGATTATAAATAACGAAATGGTTCTAGGAACATGGCAAAGAATTTTTTTAGTTGAGTTAGATGGCCCTAGAGAGAGAAAGATAATTGTTAAAGGAATTGAAGAAAAATAGATTTCTCATATAATTATCTTAAAGAATTTATTATGGATATCTCCTTAAACTTTAAGTACTCTCTTTTAACATCTTCTATTCATACTTGTTATAACAATTATCATTTCTGACTTCCTCTCCATACTAAGGTGCAAGGGTTCGTTACAGAGAGGTTTATACTTCAGGATTCATAGACATGTCAGTTTGTATGAGGTTACCGATTCCTATACTCAAAGCACGGTTTGGTAACGTAATCTCTCTAAACCTATTCGTCGCTAGCTTAGCTTGAAGTGTTTCATCGAGACGAGGATTATATTTCGTTATATTATCCAAAATGATATTTAAAGATCTTGTTATTAATATTACCTAATTTCATTCTCGTCTTAAAAAATGAGGCTCTCCTAGCGATATTTTGTAAACTTTAAGAATTAGTTTCATTTATATTCTGTATAACCACATTTTCCACACGAGTATCTATTCTCATGCTCAGCCATGAAGATACCTTCACCACATCTTGGACAAAATTTTCTTGTTCTTTCTATTTTATTTCCTTTTATTTTATAATATTTCCATTTCGCATGATAAAATTTTTGTTTTTTTTCACTCATTCTTCACCCTCCTTTTCTTCTATACCAAAAACGTTCTTCAATTCTTCTTTTGAAAAATTTTTTCTCAACTTGTGTAATGCTTCATATTTTTTAACGTAATCTCTTGAATCATAAATCTTAACGTATACTTTACACTTTTTCATACCAAATTCCTGTTTAATATTATCAACTATTAAACAATATTTATCAGCATTGAACAACGCGACCAATTTGTCTCTGCAATCTTTTCTACTTATTGTTGCACCGTTTAGTTTGAATTCAACATGTATTTCTTTTCTCTTTAACAAAGGATTGTATCTTTCATTCAATATTTTAACCTCCATAAATAAGAAATTTAGAAAATACCAAATAGAAAAGATAACAATCCGAACAGCATTCCTAGTTTTATTAAATTTTTCTTCTTATTAATATCTTTTACTAACATACTTAATAGAAACGACCCTAATGTTACGGAAAGGGGTATGAAATAATAAATGGATAGTATCCCAAGAATTACTGGTAATGGACTCATCAACATCGCTAGAACTAAAAAACTATCAGCAATGAGTAGTGATTTGTTTATTCCTAAAATTTTAGGTAATGTTCTTGCTTCATCTCCTTTAATATCTTCAACATCTTTTACGATTTCTCTTGCAGTATTTGAGAAAAATGCTAAAAGGGATAGGAGTATAGTTGCATTTAAATTGTATCCAAGTAATCCTCCATATAAAAATGTACTCGCTACTAAATAACTTATGGTTAGATTTTTCAACAAATGTCCAAATTTTTTAATTTTATAGGAATATAGCACAAGAAGAAAGGAATTTAACAAAGCTAAAATTACGTTATAAATTGTTAAGAATACTGCAAGAATATTTCCTAAAACGAAAAGAGTTATAGTATATAGTTGTGCAATTCTTACATCAATCCTTCCTTGAGCAAGTGGTTTATAAGGTTTATTTATTCGATCAACTCTTATATCAAAGATATCGTTTACAACATTTCCAGCAGCAGTTATTAGTGCTGCGGAGATCGAAGCTATAAATAATTTTATGTTATCAGCACCTGATAAAAGACCACCTATAAAAACAGCTACAGCAACCATTAAACAATTCAACGGTCTTGTTATTTCAAAATAATCTTTAACCGTCATAACTATTAAGCAATGATTAGATTTTTCAGTTTACCAAAATTTAACACCATATCCTCTTCAGTAACATAAACGTCAAGATTTTCTAAATCGTATTTCTTAAGTATTGGTGATAAGAGTTCATCCTTAGGTATGGTGTTTATATTGGTACCGTATGAATAGTAAGAAAACGAAGGAATAACTATTAAATTTGAACCAATTAAAAAGCACTTATACTTTGTTTTTATGCCAATTTCATCTTTTAACACAATAGCTGGATGTTCATGTCCCATTACAATAACGAAATCCTCAGACTTTTTTTCTGGTATTTTATGACCATGTACGAAATAGTATTTATCAATAATATATTCCTTAAAGGTTTTAATTTCGAATCTTTTAGTTACTCGT
>JALTZH010000226.1 GCA_027051265.1 archaeon
TTAGAAAATTGTATGTTGAAATAGAAAAACTTAATACAAGAAATTTTAACGAACAACTGATTAGAATTTTATATCTTATCGATTATGCTTCAGGTAGAGGTGTTATAGCTAAACCTATACAACAAAGACTTAAACAAGTTTTATCCGAGGCTTATGATAGATTAAACAGAGCTAAAAGAAGTAAAAATACGCATGAAATATTATTCATTTTAAATAGATTGAAAATGCTTTTTGAAGGAATAATTGCTTTAAGTGTTAGCGGAGGTTGATACTGTATGAGTTTTAAATTACACACAATAGTTAAACTTGATATTAAAATTAGAATCTTAACTGGTTTACATATAGGAACAGCAGAAACAGCAATTAGAATCGGAACACTAGATAAACCTATTATTAGAGATCCAATTGGAAGAATATACATACCAGGTTCTACAATTAAAGGTACTTTAAGAAGTTTTATGGAGAAAAAACTATTGCTGAATAATCAGATAAAAGATCTAATACTCATGGATGATGATGAAGTGTTTAAAAAGTATGGTAGAAGTAAGGAAGAAATCTTAAAAAATTTAGGATGGAAAAGAAGTGGAAGATTTACATATTACCATGAATGTGAGAAGATTGATTGTAATGTATGTACAATATTTGGTAGAGCATCTGACAAGTTAGGTGTTACTCCTACGAGATTATATGTGAATGATGCATTCATTGATTTATCAGATACTGTAACAATTAATATGGTTAAAGATAGGATCTATGAAATATTAGGTAAAAGCGAGGAAGAATTAGAGATTATTAGAAAAAAATTTGAAGGAAAAAGAATATACGAACAGATACATGATGATGATTACATCAAAATTATACGAGAATTTCCAACAGAAGTTAAGGGAGAAAATGTTATCGATAGAGTAACATCAAGAGCAAATCCAAGATTTATAGAAAGATTACCTGCAAGTGTTGCTTTCAGATTTGAAATGGACTTTCATATTTATGAAGATAGGGATAAGGATTTGTTGAAAAATATTTTGGAAGAATTATACGAATTAAATAACATACCAATTGGAGGATCTAAAAGTAGAGGATATGGAAAAATAAAAGTGGAAACGATAGCTATCGATGGTAAGAAAATAGAGGTTAAGGATAAAAATTCATACAGTATATGGGTCAATAACATAGTTGAGGAAATATTTAAAGGAACATCTTCATAATATGATATATCAGGTTAGATATAAAATATATCCAGGATTAAAGTATACAACAATTCCAGACTCTGATACAATATTTGGAGCAATAATTTATAATGCAGAACCAAAGTTGAGAGAAAAAGTAAAAGATGCAATAGTATCTCAGCCTATTATAAAAGCCGACAATATATATTTTATAGAAAATATAGGATATATTAAATATAAAATCTTAAAGGTTATTAAAGAAGAAGAAAGAGAAGACATTTTGAAGAAAGTAAAAAGGAAGAGATTGATTGATAAAGATTCTGTATTGAAATTTTTAGATAGTGAATTGCCAGAAAATTTATTTTCTTTAGAGATAAGAAATCTTGCTGAGATTAAAATTGTTTTTGATAGAGTGACTAATAGAACAAATATATTTAGAATACAGAACTTACTCTTTTCATCCATTTCAAGGATTAGTTTAACATCTCAGAAACAAGTGGAAGAAAAAATTGAAGAGGAGTTTATTAGGGATTGTGAACTAATATTTTTGATAAAAACTGAATGTAAAAAGAATGAGTTAGAACCTATATTAAAGAGAATAAAATATTTTAGAGGAGAACGTAGTATTGGAA
>JALTZH010000227.1 GCA_027051265.1 archaeon
TATTAAGACTTTCTATGGCTTTTCCTTCTCCAAACTGTTTATATGTACTTATGAAATCCTTCGTTTTTATATAAATTCCAAGAGTATCTTTATAAAATTTTGCCAAACTATTTTCTTTATAGTTACCGTTTTCGTCAACTCCACCAAGTAGTATCTTTCTAAAGTTTTCATCATTTTTAAATTCTGTAACAATATTGTTCATTTTGCTAATGAGATAATCTCTAACACTTAATACGATTTGAATATTTTCATATAATTTCAGAAATTTTTCCTCGATCCATTTTATCCAAGCGTTTACATCACAATAATCGAACCGTATTTTTTCAAAACTATCATCATACACTCCCATAATAAATAATATAATAATTTTTATTGAAAATTTTTATTGATAAACTTATTATAACTAAAAAAGATATAAAAATGCACGATAAGTTAACGTTTAAGTTTTGCTCTGTTACAAGTATTAATGATAATTTTCCTTTCGTTTATATTAATTATGGATCTTTACAGTTCTTTTCTGCTTTATGTTTATTGTATTTAAGTTTATCCAATTCGCTTAATAAAAAGATAAGGTTCATCGATGGATAGTAGTACATAAATTTTTTACTCTTCACATCTCTATAGCAAATAGTTCTTTTGATAATGAATTCGATCACATGTTCTATTGGAACTAAAATATAACGAACATTTTCATTCTCAATAATTGTAATTTCAGTTTTATTATTCCTCATGATACGTTTAAAACCTACCAATATTATTAACTTATCATTTTCGACAATATATCCGCATTTCTTTAATTTCTTTACTTTATTATCCTTATTTATATCTATTCCAAATAATTTCAGAGCATATATAATTTTATCATCGACTTCACTCCTCCATAAATCACCAGTACCTTTAACATCACCAATGATTCCAATATCGTATTTATCATGAATTTTATCAGCTTTTATCTTATACCAATCACAGATTTTATCAATATTTTTACTCTTATCTATCATTTCCTTTATCTTATTAAAGAAATCTTCATCAGGTTCTAATTCAATATTACTACCATAAACAATTTCTTTGGCACCATTTGGTCTATAAGCAATTAAATCCAATTCTTTTGCAGTTTGATCAACTCTTTCCACAATATAGCAAGGATTTACAAAAAAATTCAGTCTTAAATATAAAGCTACAAGCTCTTCATATATAGATCTAAAGTACTTTTTTCATCACCCTTACAAGAACCAACGCTCCTCCCCCAGCATATGCACCAACCATGTTGGATATTAAAGCACTTGCATGTGGTGCTGCTAATAATTCGCATACGGACATTGGAACTCTTTCAAATACATCCCTGAAACCATTGACTTTATCGAGCATCTTCTTCCTTACAATGCAATAATCTTCTCCTTGAAATATTGCCCACGCCTGTATTCCTAAAACATCCCCCATCCAATATGGTAAGAAAAATCCTGCCCATTCTTTATACCATTCAGCATCCTGACTTAAATCTTCAATCATTTCGTTTAGCGTAAGTTTTTCGTTTTCTTTTTGACCCAATACCCATTCTTTTGGCGCTGGAGGGATAAGTAAATCATACTTCTCAATTACACCTCTATCAAATTCTTTATATACGATTTCACCATCTTTTTCTTCGTATATGATTGGCATTAAATAATGGTCACCAAATCTGAAAAGCATTTCATCCTTCGCTGCTTCCGCATTTGGTAATGGACATGTTTTTAAAACTCCTCTTGGAACGTCATGTATGAATCTCATCTTATACGTATATGG
>JALTZH010000228.1 GCA_027051265.1 archaeon
TTTTTCTTTCAATTGTTCACCATGAGCAATTGCTATCTTTCTATGTTCATCCATAAATTCTTTCATGGCATTGTGTTTCTTCAAAAGTTTTAACATTACTAACCAATGATCAATATCAAGAATAATATGCTCTCCTTTTAATAACATATCAAAATATATGTTAATTTTGTCAATATAACCGTAGTCCTTATATTTAAGATAGAAATCTATGGCATTTTTTATAAGTTTATTTATAGAGATTTTTTCTTTTTCTTTTATTTCTTTTAGTCTCTTGAGAAGTTCTTCATCTATAGCAATTGTAATTCTATGTAAACTTTTCATAAAAAATAAAAATTAATAAAAATTCAGAATTTTTAATAACAACATTTAAATATTTTATCTTTTCTTAAATTTTATGACTAAGGTCGATGAGATTCTAGACTTTATTAAGAAAGAAAATGTGAAATACGTGGATATACAATTCGTCGACGTGCCTGGATATCTACAACATGTAACAGTATCTGTAAAAGAACTCGATGAAAAAGCCTTTGAGGAAGGTCTTGGAAAGCTGGATGGATCTTCTATCAAAGGATTTAAAGCTATATACGAATCCGACATGGTACTTGTACCTGATCCGGATACGTTTGCATTAGTGCCTTTTTATAAATATAAGACGATTAGATTTTTAGCAAATATCTATGAAGCATTTGGTGGAGGAAGATTCTCTAAAGATCCAAGATATATTGCTGAGAGAGCTGAGGAATATTTGAAGAAACAAGGTTTCGATGTTTCATATTGGGGACCAGAGGTCGAATTCTTTATATTTGATTCCGTTAAAATAGTACCAAATCCCATCTCTGCTAGAGATTCCTGGGGTGGTACTGGATATATTGTCGAATCCAAAGAAGCAATATGGAACTCCGGTTCAAATGTTTATCCGATTAGATTTAAAGAAGGATATTTTCCAGCACCACCGGTGGATACGTTGCAAGATATAAGAAGTGAAGCCTGTGAAATTCTCGAAAAATACTTTAACATAAGAGTAGAAGCTCATCATCATGAAGTCGCTACAGCAGGACAAGGAGAAATAGATATAAGATTTGATTCCTTAAAGAGAACTGCAGATAACGTTGTAACACTTAAATTTGTTCTAAAGAATGTTGCTTCCAAACATAATATGATCGCAACCTTTATGCCTAAACCAATATATGGGGATAATGCATCTGGTATGCATACCCATGTATCTCTATGGAAAGATGGTAAGAATACATTTTATGATGCAAGTGATGAATATGCAGAACTAAGTCAAATAGGTAGATATTTCATAGGTGGATTAATGGAGCATGCTCGCAGCTTATCAGCAATAGTATCTCCTACAACAAATTCGTACAAAAGACTTGTTCCTGGATATGAGGCGCCTGTATATATAGCTTGGTCTAAAAGAAACAGATCGGCATTCATTAGAGTTCCTGTTTACTTTAAGAAATCGGAAAAGGCGGAGAGAACAAAAAGAATAGAATATAGACCAGTAGATCCCAGTTGTAATCCATATTACGCGTTTGCTGCAATATTAGCAGCTGGATTAGACGGTATAAAGAGAAAAATTGATCCAGGTGATCCAATCGATGAAAATATCTATTTAATGACACCAGAAAAGAGAAGGCAACTTGGTATAAAAGAGCTACCTGGAACGTTAAAGGAAGCAATAGAGGAATTATTATCAGATAATGAATATCTTAAACCAATATTTCCTAAAGAATTAATAGAAACGTGGATCGAACTTAAGATGGACGAGTA
>JALTZH010000229.1 GCA_027051265.1 archaeon
ATAATATATGGAGCGGAATTTTATTATAAAACCATACGATATTGGATATCTATTCTTCATAAAATGTATCACTCCAATTCATGTTGGTGCAATTTCAGGAAGACAAATGGTCGATAAATCAGTTCAAAGGGATAATCTGGAATTACCGATGATATTTTCAAGCTCAATAAAAGGTGCAATTAGACATCAAGTGGATAATTTATCAGAAATTTGTGGAAAAGATATAGATAAGAAAAAACTTTTTGGACAAGAACCTGGAGAACCTACTCCAAGACCTGGGAGTATTGTATTTCTCGATGCTAGATTATTATTTATACCTACTAGAGAAATAGATTTAACATATGTTTATGTAACTTCACCAATATTATTACATAAGCTATTCTTATACTATGAAGTTATACATGGAAAAAGGCTTATAGATGATGAAGACTTGAACAAAATTTTAGTAGAAGAAGGAAAATTTATAATATTAAGTACTGGAAAAGGTCCTAGAAATATAGAGAAGAAGGAAAAGAAAGGACTGTATGTAAATGAAAGAGAGTTAATATGCCAGGGTATTTTAGATGAAAAATTAAGAGAAAAATTTACAAATATTCTTAAAATAATTGGTATAGAAAACGAACCGATTATAATTATATCGGATAAAGATATAGTGCCAATTGCGAACGATTCAACTATAGTATATTGGAGGAACAGACTTAAAAAAGATATGAAAGTTGTTGAAAGAGGAGCATTATGGAGTGAAGAATATATACCTGATGGAACAGTATTTGTATCTGGTGTATTTTTAAGTACTAGTATGCTTCTTAATGAAGAAGAGAAGCTTTGCGAAAAAGTACGAGAAGATGCAAAGAAATTATTAGAGAAGATTCTTAAGGATAAATATTACTTTGTCGGAGGACTTGAAACGATAGGAAAAGGTTTAATAAAGACAATTCTTTTTGAAGGTGATTCAAAATGAGATTAGTTAGTAAGGAAGAGGTTGTTTCGAAATTAATCGAGGCAATAAAAATATTTAAGGAGAAGGAATTAAATAAAAATGAAAAGAAAGAAGAAGTTAAAATAATCACGAGAATAAAGAATTCTACGACAATGCTTAAAATGTATGGAACAGTACCTTATATAACATTTCTTGTATCAAAATATAATAGAGATGAGTATGATAAGGAGGGTTATGTTGGATTTTTAAACTTTTTGTTGTATATCTTAAAGGAGCTAAAAATAATTAGTAATGGTATTCCAATTAGTGCTGAAAATTTAAAGGATCCGAAGACTGCTATTAATGCTGTTATCGAATTTTTAAAGTGGTTTAAGAAAGAAGTTATCGATAATAAAAAGGAAAAAATTTTTAGAAGAAATTTGGAAATTATTCTTGAAGAAATGAAAAAGATTTATACGGGATTATTCAAAGAGAAGGAGTGATTTCTTATGAGAACATGTGGTACGTTGAATATTAACGGTAGCAAAGTTTCAATATATTGCGATGAAGGTATTGATATCGATATATCGAATGTTGATAATGATTTGAAAAAATTTAAGGATGAAAATATTATTGCTGTGATCGATGTTGAAACGATAACTCCATTGAAGACAGGTGGTGCTTTACTTAAACAGGATGAAATTATTAGAGCTACTGAGATAAAAGCAGCAATGAGATGGTGGTTAAGAACGTTATTATATATAGCGGGTTTAAGTGATAAGAAAGAGATATTGCAAGAGCTATTCGGAGATACGCAAAGACAATCTTGTATTGATATTATTACTAAGA
>JALTZH010000230.1 GCA_027051265.1 archaeon
AGGATTACTTTATGTATTACGAAGAAACAGATTTATGCACAAGAATCAGAAGAGCAGGATATAAAATATGGTATACTCCAAAAGCTATTGTCTGGCACAATGTCCCAAAGAAATCAAAAAGAGCTTCTAAACATATAACTTACTATATGCACAGAAATAGGGTATTATATTGTTACAAAAACTACAAATACAAGAAATTGTTTCTTCTATTGGATATATTACTGCTATATAATATACATGCAATATATGAATTCATGAGAGTTCCAGCTTCAATAAAATTCGTTAAAGAAGTGTTAAGAGCAAGAATTGATTCATTGAAATACTGCATAGGTGTCTAAGATGTCCATAACTCTCAAAAATGATATTTATTGGTTAAATAAAGAAATTGCGAAACTATATACTAAAATAGTCAATATTAGCTCTCATCCATTATTTTACTGGGCAGTTTTGGGGATACTTTTGAGGTATGTCATTGGGTTGTATACATCTTGGTCTCCTGATGTTGAAATATGGTATAGAACCGGGATGTCAATACTTCACGGTGCTGGTGTCTATGATTTTATGTATTTTGCATATCCACCCGTTTGGGGGTATATTCTTGGATTTTTTGTTAAAATTGGAGGATTAATTTTTGATCCAAGAAATTTTGCCGTGGAAGTTCCTGAGCTGTATTCCTTATCTACAATGACAGGCATGATAAGCACTACGATAACATCTCCAACGTTTAATTTTATTTTTAAAACACCTTTATTTATATTTGATTTCTTAGTCGGTTATGTGTTATATAAGTTTGTTTATGAAGTTACAAATAGTATAGGAAAAGCAACATCTGCTTTTATTATGTGGTTTTTTAACCCCTTAGTCATTGTTGTAAGTGCTATTCATGGTACTTTTGACGTTATTCCTACCTTTTTCCTGTTACTATCATTACTACTAATTTATAAAGGAAATTATTTCATATCTGGCTTTATGTGGATGTTGAGTGTTTTAACAAAGTTGTTTCCTATATATTTTGCACCATTAATCGTTGGATCAGTTATTGGGATGTACGAATATAAAACATTAAATAATATTAAAAAATCCTTTAAATCATTAATAAATTTTTTTGTAGGGGCGATATTTTCTATAATTGTTATTTATGCACCAATTATACTAACTGGCCCTCTTCAAAAGGGTGGCGGAGTTTTTTCAAGAGTAGAAACCGGAATAATAGTTGGGGGTCTTTCTCCTTGGTTCATTAGACATATTCCGAAATATAATTGGATACTTGAGTGGGCATATAAAAACTCTAGAGAGGTGATTATGTATTCAATGATAGCGACTATAATGATAACATCACTTATAGGACTACTATCTATTTTATTTGCTCAAAAAAAATTACTGAAAGTAATTTTATATGGTGCAAGCGCAACATATTTTACAATTTACTTAACCTCTCCCATAGTTAATTCGCAATACTTAATATGGTCACTACCTGTTTTAATTTTAGTATTTTTGTTATATGGAGAATATAAATATAAACATCTAATAAATGGTCTTACATTATGTGGTATAATTTTTTACTTATCCTTAGTTGGATTAGCACATTTGATGATACCTTTTGCGGTATTCACAGATATATTGGATGTAAAAAATATCATAAAATTTACTGAAGCATTTTGGTTTAAAGAAGGTGTTATTAATGATTATTTAAGGGAGGATTTAATGTTAATAACAGGATTTCTTGGAGTTTGTTTGATGGTATTAGGTATGATATTAAAT
>JALTZH010000231.1:0-1130 GCA_027051265.1 archaeon
TTTGGTATACTAATGATAGTTGATGTTATTTTTTCATACATCCTTGTAAAAAAGATAGATGAACTCAATGCTGAACTAAAAGGATATAATATAACTGATACTATTATCGAAATTTATAATCTCATAGGTAATATTTTAAGAAAATCGGTAAATATCATGAAGAAAAAGATTAAGGGTATAGTTGATGCTATTGTAATTAATAATAAACCGTATTTTTTATTTATAAAAACGAATATCAATATGAATATATTAAAAAATAAGAGAATACTTTTAAAAGAGATTTCCGATGCAACATTAAAGAATACATATAAGGTTTTGGTATTCAATAGAAATGTAAAAAGTAGAGGTCATGATATTCACACGTTTATTTTTGGATTTCCACGCGCCCAATTAGGTTCTGGTTACTTTGTTGATGATGAATCGGATATTAAAAAACCATCACTGATTAGATTTTTAATTACCAAAGAGAATGCATCGTATCATTTATATATTGTAGGAATATTGTTATGGCATGAAGGTTTTATTCGTAAAATTAAACATGTTGGTAAAGTGAATAAAAAACGAATTTCAACATATATACTTAATATAATACGAGGAAAATCCCTAGCAGATATTCTCGAAGAATACATGTTATATGTATACGAAATTTTAAGAAAGAAGGGTGTGGTTGTATGACAAATTTATATTCAAAATTGTATAATAATATTATAGATATAATTTCTTGTATTGAATATGAAGATGAGGAAAAACTAAGAGAGTGTATCCAACAAAAATTTCAAAAAATTAATGTCAAAATTAACTTAAAGAATCGTGAAAAATTTCTAATAGAGGAAATTATCAACGATTATAAAGAAGAGTTGGAAAGTAAAAATTTGAGAATTTACCTTCAGCTGAAGGAGAAAGTTATAAACGGAGACAAGGAAAAAATAAAGCTGATGCTCAGAAACCTTATAGACAACGCTATACGTTATAACAAAAACGGAGGAGAAATAAGAATTGTAACCGATAAAGAAGAAAACTCTGTTATTCTCGTAATTTCTGATACCGGAATAGGTATAGACAAAAGAAGGATACCGTTGATTTTTGAACCCTTTATAAAAGGAGAAGAAAGCAAAGGGTTAGGATTAGGA
>JALTZH010000231.1:1140-1757 GCA_027051265.1 archaeon
ATTTAAGATTGTATAAAATATATTATGAAAGGTATTTAAACGAAATAATAAAAGTGGAAATAGATGGCTATTATAAAATATTGGCCGATGCTAAAATAGAGGGAAATTCAAGATTGGCAATTTCTTTATCTCAGGGATTCGGATATATAGTAACGGAAATCGGTACTTGTATACATCCAATATATTCCTTTCCATATATACCTGGTTCTTCAATTAAAGGAGCTTTAAGAAGAACATTCTCACAAATTGTTAAAAACGAAAATGATGTTAATGAAGTGTTTGGAAGTCAAAATTCTGTAGCAGGGTTGATTTGTTCAGATGCACTTCCATATAAATTAAAATTCAACAGAGAACGAAAAATTATATCACTCGATGTTCCCAAAAACGTATTATCATTGGATATAATAAACAAGCATTACGATGAAGATAAATTCTTTGGAGATAATCTTATTGAAAGTGGCGAATACATATCACCAAATCCAGTAATATATTTAACAATCTCAAATAATGTTCCATTCACATTTCTGATATTGGTTAGAAAAAATATTTGGAAGAAATTTAAGGAAAAGATTATTTCATGCATAGTATCGACATTGCAAATACATGGAATCGGTGCA
>JALTZH010000232.1 GCA_027051265.1 archaeon
CTTTAAGAGTTGGACAGAACTTTTCATTAGTAGATGCTTTTAAGAATTTATACTTTGAACCAACTTTTGAACCAGAAGCGCATAGACCATATGGAAAAGGAGTTATCACGTTTTCCACGTTTCTAATAGCATCTACTGCGGCTTCACCTGCTAATAAAGCAGAAGCTTGTGATTTTGCTAGAATTATAAAATTACCTCCAGCTATTCCTTTTTTAATACAAAACTCTTTTTCAACTATGAACTCTCCAAACATTATAGGTATAGAAACACAACTTCTACCGAAAATTTCAAGTTCCTTTTCATAACCATCACCAAAGAATTTAAGTTTATATCCGGCTTTTATCTTCTCACCAGAATTTAAAGCGTTAAATACTCTTGTTCCTGGAGTTGTTAATACACATTGTCCAATCCTTGCAATTAATTCTTTTTCCATGTTTTTTTTACTTGTATAAATTTGTATATAATACCCGTGTCTTCCATCCGGTGTTTCATCAACACCAGCATATCTTTCTATACCTGCTTCAGCAGTACATCCAATTAACGATGTTCCAAATCCAGTAGCTTCTCTAGCTGCTTCATACGCGTATTTTTTTGAAATCCCTGTTATCAATATTCTTGAGAGATATAGATTGAATGCTTCAGCAAAAGTATCTTCGATTTCAACATTATTCACTTTCATGCAATCCATCCTCCCTAAAAGAAAAAGTTTTTTTAAAAATTTGAAAATTTTTATACCGAAAAAGAAATCTTTATTTTAACGACAATAATTTCTGATGAAGTATGGATCGATATAAATTTTAAGATGGAAATCCATGAATTTATTTTTGCAACAAGATTTTTTGGAAAAACCACCACTTTAATTTATGAGATTTAGTTACGAGATAATAGGAAGTATTGCATTGGTAGAAATACCTGAAGAATTCATGGATAAAAAATTTGAAATTGCAAAAAAAATATTGGAAACGAATAAGAATGTTAAAACTGTATTTAAGAAAGGAAAGATACTCGGAGAAGAACGTGTAAGAGAGTTAGAATTTTTACTCGGAGAAAACAAATCGGAAACCATTCATAAAGAATTTGGTTTAAGATATAAACTCGATGTTACACGAGTATATTTTTCTCCAAGATTAGGATATGAAAGAGAAAGGATTATGCGTAAGGTAAAGGATAATGAAAAAATAATAGACATGTTTGCAGGAGTTGGTCCTTTTTCAATATTGATTGCTAAAAACAAAGACGTTAAAATAGTTGCAGTTGATAAAAATAAATATGCTTACAAATATTTAAAGGAAAATATAAAAATAAATAAAGTACAAGAAAAAGTTATTGCTATAAATTGTGATGTTAGAGAATTACATCTGGAAAACCTCTTCAATAGAGCAATTATGAATCTTCCCCTATCTTCACATGAGTTTTTATATAAGGCGCTTGAGTTTATTCGTGATAATAGTTATTTACATGTTTATTATCTAGATGAAAATGAAAAGAAGTTGTATCGTTTTTTGGATGAAAATATAAGAGAATATAGGATAATATTTAAGAGGAAGGTTAAATCGTATTCTCCACGTAAATATATAAATGTCTTAGATATTTACGTTGTTAAAAAATAATTTAATAGTTATAATGAAAATAAAGGATTTTTTGAAGAACGAAATAAAGGAAGCAATAAAATATAAATTTGGAAGTATAGGTTTAAAAATAATAGAAGAATTAACTGAAGCAGAGGAAATATCAGAGGATGAACTTATAAATAAATTAAATGTTCCTTCATACTATTTGAGAAAGGTTTTATTTAAGTTAAACGAAAACAGGATAATACTTTACAAAAAGGTATCAGATGAAGATTCTGGATATTATTTTTACTACTGGAAACTTAACCCAGATGGATTAAAGAGATGGTATATAGAATATAAAAAGGACATACTTGATGAACTAAAAAATAGATTAAAAAAACTGAGAGATACACAAATATACTATTGTGAAAAAGATTCTCAGGAATATACATTTGAAGAAGCAATTAGAAATGATTTCAAATGCAGACTATGCGGAAATTATTTAAACGTGTTAGATAACGAAAAGATAATTGGAGAGATAGAGCTAATGATAAAAAAAATCGAAGAAGAACTTAAGAAACTATGCTAGAAGAATTTGAAGAGGATATAAAAAGAATTGAGAAGATTTACAATAGATTGAATTGTAATAAAGATATATTTATTCATTGTTTAAAAGTTGCAGAAGTTGCTGTTTCCATTGCTAAAAGGATTGGAAATGTAGATATTAGAAGAGTATTGATAGGTGCTCTATTACATGATGTGGGAAGATGTTTCGAAAATGGTATTAAACATGGAATAGTTGGAGCAAAAATTGCAAAAGAATTTGGTTTCGATGAAAAAATTCAAAGAATAATAAAAACACATATAGGAGCAGGAATTGATAAAGAGGAAGCAATTAGATTAGGGTTACCTAAAGATGATTATATTCCAAGGAGTATTGAGGAAAAGATCGTATGTTATGCTGATAAGATCGTGTTTTTTAACAACGTTGTTCCATTTAGTAGAGTGTTGAAAAGATTTAAAAGGGAATTGGGAGAAAATCATCCCTCAATAAAAAGATTGCTAAAGTTGCATGAGGAATTGACAAAATTAATCAATTATTAAATATATTAAAATAAAGCTCTTTTAGATAGTAAATGTTATTAGATATAAAAGTTTTCTCTCGTGAAACTTCTTCGAGAGTTTCTTTCATAAAATCTCTTGTTTCATTAAAGGTTAAAAATTTTCTTATCAATGCCTCCTTATTTAACTTCAGAAATAGCTTAATCAAGCTTAGATATGCATGATACTCGTTCTTAAATTTATTGAAGGAGAAACCTATTTTTGAAAATGTTTTTATAATTAAACCTTTCTTGTATAATTTATATAAAAAGGAAGTTAAAACGTATACGTAATCCATTCTTTTACAGATCTCTTCTAAAACTTCGATGATCTCCAATATATGTTCAAATCTTTCACCAGATGTATTTGGATCGAGACCTTTTTTTCTAATAAGATTTTTCATAAACGTTACAAAAACTTCGTGTGAATATGTTTTGAAATCAAAAATGTAAGGTATTTCTAAGTTCCTTAAATAATATATACCATTGTTTTCGTACACATAAAGAGGATACAATAGTTTTTTATATCTTTCGACGTTTATTAAGTAAGAGTTAGGATATGCAAAGAGTAAATCGTTTATAGAAACATCTGGAACTTTATTGAATTTTCTTTTACAGGTATACATGAGTTCAAGCAAATTTTTAATCTCTTCATAAATTTCAATTAAGAGATATTTATCCTTAGGTCTTGTTAATATTATGAAAATTCCTGGCTTTATACTATTCTCAAGAAGTTTAAAAACGAGATTCTTTGCTAATTCAATATATTTTTCTTCTTTTCCTTCGTAATATTTTCTAAAATATCGTATCTTTTCTTTGACAAAGCTTTCAACTCCTATTTGTATCTTAGTAAAGTTTGCTCGTTTCATAATTTCAAGTAAAGAATAATTCTTGATGGAATCCACTCTTATCATTGCACCATAATATATATCGTTTAGATTGTTTTTTATGATCTTCTCACAAAGTTCCCATATATAATTTTCATCCTGTATGAATTGATCATCTTCAAACGTTACATATCTTATACCATTTTTTTTTGCATTCTTTAAAATTTTTATCAACTTATCAACCTTTAATCTTCTACCAGGTTTTGTTACTATAGCGCAGTAACTACATTTGTACCAATTACAACCACGTTGGGAATAGATACTTAATCCTTTGTATTTTTTTCTTCTTATAATATCCCAGGGATAATCATCTAAAAGACTGTTAAGTTCTTCATCGTTTGGATATTCATGACTATACTTAATAAATTCTTCATAACTCAAATCTTCATATTTAGATTTGTTCTTTTTATAAAATTCTTTAACATCTACTTTATATATCTTTTTACTTCTAGCTTTAATTGTAACGTTTTTTAGAGGAATTTCCAGAACCTTATCTTTAACTTTTCTTAAAAAACCTCTGGATAAAATCTCTCTCGCATTGCTATCTGAAATAGGTGAAACAAAATCGTATTTAAAAAGTTCAAGATCAATATTTTTGAAGAAAGTAGCTTGTACGTTATCAAGTTTTATTTCTATTTCCCTAAAAATCTTTCTTCCATTAGTAGGTTTAAGATTGTTTAAAATAACAGGTAAAGAAAGTTCAGCCTCTCCTTTGACAACGATATCTATACTTGGGACTTTTATGAGTTTATCTTCAAAACCATAAATTCCCTGACCACCAACTATTGTTACAACATTTTCGTTTTTAATTTTTGCTTTTATTGAAGATAATATAGCGTTAAACAACTCATGTGAAGAAAATACTGAAATGCCGAGAACATCGTATTTCTTAACATCACGTAGCAATTCTTTCTCGTTTGTAAAAAAGTCAACTTTAAATTTTTTTCTAAGATATTCTACAAACTGTAATATTGCCGGTGCCTGATCATAACCGTACTTGTCATAATCAAAATAGAAAGCAATCTTCATATTTTATTCCTAACCACCTGAAACTGGTGGTAATAAGTATATAACATCGTCGTTCTTAATTTTATCACTCATTTTTATGTATTCATTGTTCTTCGCAACTAAACATCCATTCAAATCAAGCTTATACTTTTCTGATATAATTTTTAACAGTTTTTTAGCTTCGATTTCTTTATCTATTGATATTTCAATTTGCTCTTTTCCAACTTTTTCTCTATAGGATGCAAAAAGCTTTATCTTAACCAAAGTATATTCACCTCTTCATAGTTAATTTTTTCCATATTAAAACATTTAGCTTAAATTTTTAAATTATAAAAAAGTAAATCTTTAGGAACATAATTGTGAACTATCCCATTCTGACGGACGGGGCTTCATGGGGGTTTACATCCTTATTGTGTGCCTTATCCCACAGGCAAGTTCACGCTGCCTCTACTCTTACCCATCCAGTAGAGGGGATAGCGGAGCTACTTACACGATATATCTGCTTAACGGTTAGGTTGTTGGAACCGAGCTACATAGCTCGGCAACCGCTAAGCTATTAAATTGTTCAAAGTAACGTTAGCAAACATTTAATGAAAAGATAAATTTTAAGATGAAAATCCATGAATTTATTTTTGCAATAAGATTTTTAGGAGGACATAGTTATAAGTTTTAAACTCCTATGAAAAATAAATAGATAGATAAGAACTACTTACTTGATGAAAATTTTAGTACAAATAACTTCGCGTCCTTTTAATAAATCGTATAACAACCCTTTCTTTAATCCGTTTAATATGTAAACAACACCACGTCTCAATTTTTTAATCTGGTTGATTTTTTCACGCATTCCTCCGGTAGCGTTGCTTGTCTTAAAGAATATATTGTCGTTTATGTCATTTATATTGACACGTTTTATTACATTTCTGTTCTGATCAAGTATTCCATCAACATCAACGAGAAATATTATCGTTTCTATATTTAGTTTGTTTGCAATTTCAACTGTAAGAGCATCTCCTGAAACGATTCGATATTCGTTGTTTTCTATTATGATATCTCCAAAAATTATTGGAACAATATTTGAGTTAAGAAGTTTTAAAATTGGATTTAAGTTTAAATCCTTATTTATAAGAGAGAACGTAGAAATTCCTGTACATAAAACATTCTCTTTTAAAAAATCTCTAACAACAAGATTGTTCAATACCTCCATATAGTATCTGGTAAGACAAAAGCCTTTTCTATTTAGTCCATATTTTTTCACAATGTAATGTCCGAAACTTCCTCCACCATGTATTACTATTAATCTCCTCTCATCTTTCAACTCTCTTGCAATTCTTCTCGTAACATAACTTCTATAAGTTAAAGGCTTTCTTTTATTAGTTATAACACTTCCACCAAGTTTTATTACTTTCATAATCTTAAAATAAATAATATGTCACTACCAAACTCTCTTACAAAAATGAGATGAGATGTCATTATAAAATTATGAATAATTCTTAACTATGTTATAGAGATATTAAGCAGAAATATTCACATATTTTGAAACGAAAAGGTAGAGGTTTTGTTGGATACCATCATTTATATAAACATAATTCTATCTAAAACTTGTTATTTTAGAACTTACTAATAGTTTTTAAAAGAATTTATTTTTTAAAGCTTAATTAATAATTATTCTAAAGCTTTTAAATATCTTTCTCTTCTTTATTAAATTAAGTTTTTTTTAAAAACTTTAAAATAAAAGAATGGAGAAAATTCCAATAGATATAAAAGATCTTAAAACTTTTTTCTGAAGTTACGAAAGCTGCAAAAGAATTTCATATTGATTCGAGAAGAATTAAGAACTTCAGAAAGATTTCATTACTAAAACGATTTTGTAAATATTATGATTGTCTTCCGAATGATGCTCTTATAGCAGTCACTTGCAAATATTATGGGATTAAAAAGATTGCAACGTTTGATGAAGACTTTAAAAGAGTAGATTTCCTTGAGGTTATTGATCAATTAAAATAATTAAAATTATAAATAATTAAAATTATGAGAATATTATCCTTTCTTAAATAGATATGAAATTATTAAAGTGATTTATGAGAACAGCGTTTTTAAACCATTAGAGAAAGTTAACTTAAAAGAGGGTGAAATAGTTAAATTAAAAATAGAAATAGATAGAAAAGAGATCGTAGAAAAATATGCTGGTATTTTAGGAGAAGCAGATGAAAAAGAATTAAAAGAAATTGAACAAAAGGCACAGATACAATGATATTCTTGGATACAAACATATCTTACAAAACGTCGCTAAGAAAGTAGTGAATAGTTAATATGCGAAAAATGGAGAAGCAAAGAAAGCTGATAAAAAGAACCAAGTATTCAAGCTACATCCAAGCAAAGAACAAGAGAAAGATCTTTTCAAAATCTGTGAGATATCCACGATTCTTTGGAACAAGCTAAATTATATAAGGAGACAAGCGTTCTTTAAGAACAGATTCAGCTGGGAAAATGGTGTTGAAGAATTATACGAAGAGTTTAAATCAATTTTAGGTTCTGCAACTATGCAGCAGATAATAAGAAAAAAATAATTTCGCTTGGAAACGCTTCTTCAAGCTAAAAAGCCTTCAGAAAAAAAATAAACTGCCAAAGCACATTAGGAAGGTATCTTCACCCGTTACTGGAAGGATAGAGAAGCTAGTAAAAGAAAACTTATGACAATAATAAGAAACGATTGCTATCGAATAGAAAAAAACTTCAAAGGCAAAAAATACTTAATATTTAAAGGCATGAGAATTAGAATATAGCAAAGCTAAATGGCATGGTAAACAGAGACAATTGGAAATCTTCTATGACGACTTAACTAAAAACTGGTACGCTCATCAAACCATCGAAGTTGAGAAACCTGAAGCAAAAGGTTATAAAAGAGCCTTCGCTATCTGTTTGATAACAGTTTGGATCGAAAACGAAAGACAAGCTATTGCTTTCAGCGGCAAGTCTTTTCTATCGGATTGGTGGTATTGGAACAAAAAAATCGCTCAACACCAAAGCCTCCTCAAAAGAATTAATAATAGATACAACTCCAGAACCCTTAGAAAACTATACAGAATAAGACAAAAAAGGTTTAGGCATTACGTTAATTCCGTCGTGCATAGATTCGTAAAGCTTTGCAAAACGTTAAAACAATCTTCGTCAGCGATCCCAAAGGTTTAAGAAGAAACAACAACAAAAGCAAAAAATTAACACTATCATCCACAACTTCTTCAGCTATAGATATATCATCGAAAGGCTTAGGATAACGGCCGAAAACTTCGAATTAAGGTTTGAATCCGTAAATGAACGTAATACCTCCTCTCGTTGCCCTTTGTTGCAATAAGCCAAGTTTATTAAAATAGATAGTATTGTTTAAATGTCGTTGCAAGTAGTTTAGATTTAAATAGAATAACGTGGAGAAATATAGAAAAAGCATCAAAGATTTTAAAAATTTTTTAATACATAAGATGATTATTGACAAGAAAAACATAATGACCCTGCCCCCAATGCGGGTATATATCTAAAGACCCAAGGGGGCAGGTGATACCTAAATACCTCAAAATGAAGGGATTTCCCCAGAGCCCCAAACACTTTCTACCGTGTGGTGATCAATAAAATAATCCCTCAGTGGAAGGTCATCACAGGCTCTGGGCGGGGTTGCTCAGATCGGGGCGGAGATCGATGATTTGCTTCCCAATGGAAGAGGAGCTGAGGTCGATGATACCTAAAGGACTGATGGAAACTCCTTAAACTTCCATAAATTTCCACCAATCCTGAACCCCTTAACTCTCGTGTAGAAGCCCATAAAGATGTCGTAGGCGCTCTAAATATAGCTCTCGTCTCAATGATGCTCTAAGCCGAACCAGCGACGATGTAGGCTTAAAAGAGTTGAGAGAGGAAGATTTAACCGGGTGCTGACTCACTCCGTGTTTCTGCGGGTTTCTCTTGCAGAAGTACAAACCTTCCCGCAAGGAACCCTCACCCTTTAGGATGGGGAAGAGGCGTTTCACTCTGGATAGCTATGGATAAACATAGCTATCCATCATTGCACATAAGATTCCCTTTGTGGATACATCATTAGGGAGCACGGCTCCCTTTCGTATCCACTTCATCGGGCAGTCGTGGGGCACGCGAACCCCACCCATTTTCGATATTGCA
>JALTZH010000233.1 GCA_027051265.1 archaeon
CATTTAATTCGTTTAATATTGTTTCAATAACTTTTCTCAAACTTATTTCTTCACGATCTTTAAACTTATCTATTTTTATAAGGATTTTTAAATTTCGAACAACCTTCAAGATGTTATCCAGCTGCTTTTCTATTTTTGTTATATCTTTTTCCAAATCATGACGATTGTTCTTTTTGTCAGATTTTATTATATTACAGTAATTTTTTGCTATGGTGATGAAATTTATTATATCATGTGTCAAAATATCAAGTAAAAGTGTCTTCTTTTCTAACGCGAGCTTTAATTCATGTTCTAATTTTTTAATATAAGTAATATCTATTAGGCAATGAATAATGTAATCATCATCATTTAAAGAATAAATTCTATGATAAACCAAGTAATGTTTATCCTTCCGTTTATATTCGGAACTATATCTTTTTACATTGGTATTTTTTCTTAGAAATATACATGGACAATTTTCCAGAGGTCTATCGGAGTTATGAAATATCTTAAAACATTTTTTGTTTATAACATCTTCACGTTTTTTTTCAATTATTTGTAAAAATTCATCGTTTGCAGCAACTATATTGTAATTTCTGTCTATTATAAAGATTCCAATAGGCATTGCGTTTAACAATGATAAATCGTGATACATCCAAAAATTAATTAAAAAAATACTTTATTAAAAAATAACTTTTTTCAAAACAGTTGCATCTTTCAATTCCATTAGAAATTCTCTTAGCCTTTTTTTATAATTTTTTTCTTTCATTACTATATCAATAAGTTTACTTCCTATAACTACTCCATCAGCTCCAGAAGATAAATATTTAACGACATGTTCTGGTTTTGATACACCAAATCCTACTGCTAGAGGAATATTCGAATGCTTTTTTATAAATCTAATCTTGTTTAATGTTTCTTCTTCTATTTTTTCTCTCGCACCAGTAACGCCATAGAATGCTATTAAGTAAAGAAAACCTTTCGCATGTTGAAGTATTTTTAATAACCTTTCTCTGTAAGTATTTAATGCTACGAGAAAAATAAAATGTACGTTATGTTTCTCACATAATTTTAAAACATCTCCAGCTTCTTCTAGTGGAAGATCAACGATTAGAATGCCATCTATTCCAACATCTTCACATCTCTTTATAAACTTTTCTACACCATATTGTAGAACTATGTTATAGTATGTCATAAAAATGAATGGAATGTCTGTTTTCTTTCTAAGCTCTGAAACGAGATTAAAACACATATCAGTATTAATCTTATTCTTTAACGCAATATCAATAGCTTTTTGTATTGTAGGCCCGTCAGCAATAGGGTCAGAAAATGGAATACCTAATTCTATTAAATCAGAATTTTCTGAAAGAATTTCAATTATTCTTTTAGATTCCTCTATAGATGGAAATCCCAATGTAAAATATGTAATCAATGCTCCTTCATTATTTTCTTTCAATTCTTTGAATTTTTTATCTATCCTATTTTCTTTCAATACTACAAGTATAATTTAAAATCTCTAGAAATTATATTATTCCTGACTTAAAGGTTCAGGTACTCATGAGATATAAAAATAATAAAAATGTAAAAAATGCAAATGTTTATATATAATTGTTTAGATCTGCTTGACCTTCAATATTATATGTATAATTTCTCTTTAGAATCTATATCATTCTTGTAAAAATTCTTTTCTTCTTGCTTCTAGTAACCTATTCTCAACACCAATCGCTTCAGCTGCAGTTAATATATTGATATCAATTTCCTTAGAGATTTCAAT
>JALTZH010000234.1 GCA_027051265.1 archaeon
ACTATTGGTACAGGGAGATATTTGAGAATATGGAAAATAGAGATTTTGAATGGATAATAGATTTTTTAAACAGAACAGACAAGAAAATTGGTATCAGTAATTTTATAGATGGGGTTTTCATCTGAGGGAGGATGAAAATGATAGAATGTGATGTGCTGGTTGTTGGAGCAGGTCCTGCCGGAAGTAGTGCTGCAAGAGCCGCGGCAAGAGGAGGTGCCAAAACAGTTTTCATAGATAAAAAGAAGGAAGTTGGTATTCCTGTACAATGTGCAGAAGGAATTGGTAAATACCTGTTTCCATATCTGCCATTTAAAATCCCAAAACACCTTCTTAAGTGGAAAATTGATGGAATATCTTTATGGGCGGAGGATATTACCATTGAAAGAACCGGAGGAATCTGGTCAGGTTACTCAATAAATAGGGACGAATTTGATAAGTGGCTGGCAGAAGAAGCTGTAAAATCAGGTGCTAAGTTAATGCTTGAAACAGAACTTGTAGATATTGATGTGAGGGAAGATTATAATGTAACAAAAGTGATGGTAAAGACACAAAAAGGAATTAAAAAAATTATACCAAAAGTAATTATTGCAGCTGATGGGGTAGATTCAACCATTTTGAAGCTGCTCGGATTTGACTTAAATTTAGAGAAGTATGCGGGATATGTGATTGGGTATAAAATGAAAAACTTAAAGTTAAAAAATCCAAATTATTATCAAATATATCTGGGAGATTTTGCTCCTGGAGCATATGCATACATTTTTCCAAAATCATATACTTCAGCAAATCTTGGAATTGGCGCCATCTTTTTTGATAAAAAGTTGGAGGATTGCTATGAAGAATTTATAAATCTTCCTGTAATAAAAGAGCAAATTTATGATGGTGTAGTTGTGGAAAATAGAAGTGGATGGGCACCTATTCGGTATCCGGTGACAGATTTGAATTATGGAAATATTTTATTAACTGGAGATGCGGCAAATCAAAACATTAAACCTTTTATAGAAGGTATTTTACCAGCAATCATTTGTGGTGATTTAGCTGGAAAAACATCATGGAAATTTATATATAATAAGGAACCTCTTACCAATTACATTAAAAGTATAAGGGATACGTTAGGATTTTTTTATAAAGAGTCAGATAGTCTTATTGATGTTCTTTACCGGTTAGGGAAATTTCCAGATAGCCGAGGTCATCTGATCAGATTAGGTCTATTTTCTAATATTTTTTCTATAAGTGATATAAATAAATTAGTCGAATATGATTATTACACTATTAAAAATAATCTTCTTAATTATAATAGCAATAGAATGCGAAAATTTATGAACAATTTAATAGAAAGGCTGGCGATCTTATATGCAAAGATACGATAAAGAATGTGTTGTCATAGGTGGTGGTATAAGCGGATTAGTTTCTGCATATGAATTAGCTAAGCGAGGATATAAAGTTATAATTTTAGAGAAAGAAAAAAGGCTCGGTGGAAGATTGTATCCTTTCATTCGAGGCGAATTTCGAGCTGATGCTGGTGCACAATTAATTGGGGAAAATTATAATTATACATTAAATTTACTTAAAGACTTAGGATGTAAAAACGAACTTGTTAGAATTAAAGAGCCCAGTGCTTCTATTTTTATTAATAGGAAAATATACAGCTTAGATGGAATGGATAGAGTAATTGATAAAAAGGATATATTTAATTTAATTAACGAAATATATAAATTAGGTAATAAGTATAATTTATCTTTCACAAATAT
>JALTZH010000235.1:0-4180 GCA_027051265.1 archaeon
ATGCTTCAAATGCTTTTCTCGCTGTAAAAATTTCTTTCATAAATGAAATAGGAAACATTTGTAAGCTTTTAGGCATCGATGTTTATAAAGTTGCTGAAGGAATGGGCTTAGATAAAAGAATTGGAAAGGAATATTTACGTGCAGGTATCGGCTTTGGTGGGAGTTGCTTCCCAAAAGACTTAAAAGCGTTGATAAGTAAAGCGAGAGAAATCTTTTATACGCCATTGATTCTCAACGCTGCCCTCGAAGTTAATGAAATGCAGCCATATAAACTTGTGGAAATAGCTGAAAAAAGGTTGGGAAGTCTAAACAAAAGGAATGTAACCGTTTTAGGCCTCGCTTTCAAGCCTGGGACGGATGATATCAGAGAAGCTCCCTCGATAAAAATTGTGAAGTCTCTTCTAGAAAAAGGAGCAAAAGTTTTCGTCTACGATCCTAAAGCTATGGAAAATTTTAAAAAAATATTTAAGGGCTCTGTTGTTTATTGTAAAGATGCAAGAGATGCGGTTTCAAAATCCGATGTAATCTTTATCGTTACGGAATGGGAAGAGTTTAGAGATCCCAAATTGTATAAAAATAAACTTGTCTTTGATGGTAGGAGAATAGATGAAGCGAGAATTTTTGCTAGATATTATGAAGGAGTTTGTTGGTGAAATATGATTTTAATAACCGGTGTTGCTGGATTTATTGGATCAAATACTGCTGAATATTTATTAAGAAAGGGGTATGAAGTAATAGGAGTAGATAATTTATCAACAGGATCTTATGAGAACATCTCTGATTTAATTTTATCAAGAAATTTCAAATTTATAAAATGTGATATCCTTAATGAAAAAAAACTTATCGAAATTTTTAAGAAGCATGATATAGATTATATAATACATCTCGCTTCAATTGTAAGCGTTGAAGAGTCGTTTAAAAAACCAAAGCTTGTCTCAAAAGTTAATATCGAAGGAACCCTTAACATTCTAGAAATAGCAAGAAAATACGATATCTCTCGTGTCATAATTGCAAGTTCTGCATCGGTGTATGGCGACCAAAAGCTTTTACCTATAAGAGAAAATTTTCCTCTTAATCCAAAATCTATATATGCTATTACAAATATTGTAAAAGAATATTATAGTAAAATATATTATGATATATATTCTATTTCCTGTATATGTTTAAGATACTTTAATGTATACGGTAAGAAGCAAAATCCAAACAATCCCTATTCCGGAGTTATTTCAAAATTTATCTACCGAGCTATAAAAGATGAAGTACTTGAGATATACGGTGATGGAAAGCAGACGAGAGATTTTATATACGTTGATGATATATGTAGAGCAAATCTATTATCTTTGAAGTGTAATAAAAAGTTTGGTATATATAATATAGGAAGTGGAAAACGTAGAAGAATTATAGATATAGTTAAGTTGCTTGAAAAAATTTTAAACAAAAAACTTAAGGTTAAATTCTTACCTGAGAGAAAAGGAGATGTTAAACATAGTCAGGCAGATATAACTTTGGCAAAAAAAGATTTAAAATTTGAACCGAAAGTTGAGTTTGAAGATGGTTTAAAATTAACAACGGAATGGTTTCTCTCTAAATTTAAAAAACATTAGTGTATGGAAGAGGTTAACAGTTTTAGTTCCTTAACTAAAGCTTTTAAAAATAAACCAACATCGCTAACTATTCCTACTGCATGAGCAGTTCCTCTATCTATTAGCTTTGTTATAACTGCTGGGTTTATATCAACACATACAGTTTTAACATAGCTTGGAAGTAAATTTCCCGTTGCTATACCATGAAGCATCGTTGCCAATATCAAAACTAATCCACAGTTCTTGAGATGCTTTCTCATTTCTTTTTGAGCTTCGACAACGTCTGTTATAACTTCTGGTAAAGGACCATCATCTCTAATTGATCCAGCTAATACAAATGGTGTTTTATTTTTTATACATTCATACATTATTCCAGATTTTAATTTTCCAGATTTTACAAGATTTTCTATAGACCCAGCTTTCATAACTTCGTTTATAGCTCTAAGATGATTTCTATGTCCAAATCTCGTTGTTCTTCCAGTCTTTAAATCCATTCCTAAACTCGTACCAAAAAGTTGATATTCTATATCATGAACAGCTAAAGCATTACCAGCAAATAACACATCAACAAAACCTTCTCTTATCATTGTTGCTAAATCTTCTGATGCTCCTGTATGAACAACTGCAGGTCCTGCAACGACGACGATTTTCTTTCCGTTTCTTTTTACGTTGTAAATCTCTTCAGCAACATATCTTATTATGTTATAATTTGGTCTTTCCGAAGATACATTTGATTCCATGAAGTTAAATATCGTATAGTGACGAGGTCTTTCTTCCGGTTTTACTAATATACCTCGATTACCTACAACTACGAGATCACCTTTTTTTATTTCTCTTATAGTTCTACAATATGCTTTCTTTCTTTTTGGATCAACTACGATTACGCCATCCATTTTTATGTTCTCAACTTCTATTAATTCACCATTCAGATAGATAAAAGTTCTATGATTTGTTGTTGAATAAAAATCATCTGGCAAAACACAATCTTTTGGTGCTGGTTTAAGATCAACAGAAGCAACCTGAGGAATATTAGCTCCTAATTTATGTAGTTCTTGTAATATATGTTGTAGTAACTCCTTTGATGAAGCTTTAACAAGTATCCTAGCATAACTTGTATCAGTTTTTCTTTTACCTACTTTTATATCCAATATTTCAAAATCACCACCAAGATCCATTATTGTATCCAATACTTTAGGTAATATAAGCGAATCAATAATATGCCCTTCAAGTTCGATTTCCTGTACATATTCTTCCATAAAAAATAAATAAATAATTTTAAGAACCTGTTCTTCTATTTATCTCCCTATTGCTTACGAGATGCTTTATAAAACCAAAAGACATAAAAGTCGATAAGTTAAAAAACTCACGAAACGTTTATCTGTAAGGATTATGAAAGATTATTTAGTATATGATTTCTAATAATGTTTTAAGGCGCAACAATCTCTATCTATTATTTTGAAGTCAATATCTCCTTTTAAGTTCTTAACAAATCCAGTACTTGGAACAGCTATCTTTGTAATACCCGCTTTAACAGCTTCGAGATCTAATTTTTCACGGTATCTTGTTCCAGGTCTTACGCAACTAAGTGCTATTTCGACATCAAACATTAGATTAGCGATAGCAATTATTCTACCAACTTTTTCAATATCAGGCATTGGAACGTTTTCCATTTCCGTACCTTTTGTTGGTATAAGAATAACGATAACGATAGTATCGAGATTTTTTGCATGTCTTCTTATAATATCCAAAGCCTTTAGTTCATGAGTATTTTCATTAATATTACCAAAATCAAGACCGCAAATGATATGAGGGCCTAAACGTATATTACTGTTGTTTATAGCTTCTATTGTTTTGATAAATCTCGATTCCGAAATTTCTATACCAAATACTTTTTTAGTTACATCTTTACTTCCCACAACATCCAACAGAGAAGAATCTAAACCTGCTTTATCTAATATTCTAACCTGTTTTTCATTTATAGGACCAGTATGAGCTAATATTTTCATGTTTAATTCATCCTTTATTTTTCTTATGGCATCATCAAATTCATCTAAAGGAACTGTCCCATCTTTTCTACTACCACCACTTAGAACAATACCATTTATACCTTTTTCTTTTAAAATTTTTGCAACAGAATAGAGTTTATCCTTTGTTGTAGCGAATAACATATGTTTAAGATAATATCTATTACAATGTTTACAATTCAATTCACATTTCAATCCAGTAATCGATATCGGTGTGAAAGCATTCTTAAAGAGTAATATTTTTTTTCGTTTTTCTAGAGATTTCTCTCTAGATATTTCGTACAAATCTTCTTTTCTGGCATGTTTGAATAAATACTTAGCATCATGGTAATCCAATCCGTTCTTAAGTGCATGTTTTAAAATATCTTTCATAAAAAATTTTAATAAAATTTGCTTTGATTTAAAATTATAATATGCAGGATTTATCTAAACTTAGAAACGAAATCGATAGAATAGATTCAGAAATAGCAAAACTCCTTAGAAAAAGATTTGAGGTCGTGAAATACATATCAAAGGAAAAATCAAAACTATGTCTTAGTATAGATGATAAAGATCGAGAATTACAGGTGTATG
>JALTZH010000235.1:4190-8660 GCA_027051265.1 archaeon
GTGTATGAGAATTATAAAAAATATCTCGAAGATATTATAAGTAATGAATTTATAAATTCATTTGTTAAACTGTTACTTGAAGAAAGTAAGAGATTACAACGTTATTATAAAAAACACATTAAAGTTGCTCTGTTAGGTCCAGAAGGGACATTTAGTGAAGAAGCTTGTGATAAATTCTTTGGTAGTGTTAATAAAGTGTATTGTAACGATTTTGAAGAGATATTTAATTTGGTTGAAAACTATGAAGTCGATTTTGGTGTTATACCAATTGAAAACACTTCCAATGGAACAATAGGTATTGTATTGGATTTATTGCTTGAGAAAGATGTTAAGATTTCTGGAGAAATTATACTGGATATAAACTTATGCTTGTTAAGTTTAGAAAAAGATTTAAAAGATTTAAAAGAAATCTTCTCTAATGTATTCGCTCTATCACAATGTAAGAATTTTTTACAAAAGTTAAATCTGCCTCTTAGAGAATTTCCCAGTACTGCTGAAGCTGCGAGATATGTTGTTAAGAATCGTATACGAAATGTAGGAATCATAGGATCAAAAATCCTATCCGAAAAATATGGTCTCAATGTATTGGCTGAAAATATTCAGGATCGAAAATTTAACAGAACACGTTTCATAATCATTTCTAAAAATTTTATACCTGAACCAACTGGTATGGATAAAACATCCGTTGCTTTTTCAATCAAAGATGAACCAGGACAATTATATATGGTACTTAAAGAGTTTGCTGTTAGAAAAGTGAATTTGAAAAGAATTGAATCCAGACCAGATAAAAAAAACATAGGTAAATATATATTCTTCTTGGATTTCGAAGGTCATATAAAAGATGATTTGATAAAAGATATTGTAGAAAACATTAGAAGAAAAGTTATACAGTTTAAGTTCTTAGGTAGCTATAAAATGTGGTGCTAAATTTTTTTCTTCAATATTTATATCTGTTTAAAAATTCTTTTTCTATACTACTTAATTTTGCTAAATATACAATAGTTGCAGGTAAATCTACATCTAAGCTCATTAACTCTCTAATTTTTCCAAAGATTATCCTTTCATAATCCGTACAACCCTTAGATATTATTACGATATTATCTTCTTCTCTTATTATGTTTTCCTTAAACGTTTGTTCCAACTCCAGTAAATAGTTAAGAGCTTCTTTAACTTTTAGATAAGAATTTCCTTCAATATCTACATCTAATAAAAGAATCGTATGAAGATTTCTCGATTTATTATACCCGATTGCATCATATACTGATCTAATTGGTTTTGGATATTTTTCTCTTAAAGGAATTGTAACAACGCGCCCTATCTTATAGAATGATATTCCAGTATTCAATATACAATTTATTATGGATGGTGCATGAATTATTTTATAATCTACTCCTCTCTTAACAGCTTCAAGACACAAAGAAATATGTGTGGTTGCAACAAGAGGATCGCCTATAACCAATATTGCAACGTTTTTTCTTCTAGCTAGATCTATAATCTTATAACTTTCATCTTCCAAATCCTTTCTCGACACGTTTCTTATATCTTTACCTATAATTTTCTTTAAATTATTTGGATCAAATGTTATCATCGAAGTATAACGTTCTAAAAATATGAAATCACATTTTCTTAGTATCTTTATAGCTTTTAAACTCAAATCCTCCTCGTTAAATCCAATACCTATCAAATATAACATGTTATGCTAAACGAAAATTCTCTCATATTCTTTTTCAACTTCTTTCTCTATTGTTTCGAATGAGAACCCTCGTAAAAATGCATAACAGGAAAAACCACCAGCACCAACACCTTCCTTAACGTATCCATCCTCGTATTTCTTTAAACCTTCATACTTCGATTCCATAAAACTTAAGTTCGATGCAATAATAGGTACTGGATGTATTTCGTTTATCAACGAGATTATATCCGAAGAATTATCTTCTATAATCCATCTAGTTGTTGCTATTAATACGTTCTTTATGTTTCTGTTGTTTTTCTTCAAAAAAGCAACTATTGAAGCCATCTGCGTCCCACCTGCAAGAATTACTTTTTTATTCGCATCGATAAGTTCTTCAACAATACTTGAAGTTACAATTATAAAGGGATCACCAACGTAAGATGCTATTTCCAATGCGTTGTTAGAATTACTGGTATTGAATTTTATTCTATCTAATGCTTGTTTTACTACAGATGCTTTTAAGCTTTTTGGATTATGCTTACTTGCGGAACTTATTTTGTCCCATGCATCATAACCAAGAGCAACTAAAAAAGCTAGAGATGTTGTTGTTCCACCAGGTATTGACTCGCCTATTATAAATGTATCTGAAATGTTAATGATACTTCTTATAAAAATCTTAGCATTTTCATATAACCTTTTAGCAACAGAAATTTCTAACGCATCCTCATATCTGATATCTTCACCATATCTTCCATTCATTTCTATATAAGGAATTTTTGGTTTAATATAACTTCCAGCATTTATGATAAGACATGGTATATCTGTCAATTTAATACAAACTCTTGAAATTATTGCAGGTGTTGGAATACCATCCGGAGTTTTGGGTATTGCATTTATACTTAAGCATTTACCTAACATAAGATATTCAACGTCAGCTGCTGGTGTATACAATGTTAATTCCGGATTTTCACCAGCTATTGATATTCCTTTAATCTTCGAAACCATTGTAGATGCTATTACTATCAAAGATGTTACTTTAGAATTTTTAACCTTTTCTAAGAAAGATCGTGCTTCTTCTGGTTTGTTTGCATAGATTAAATCCTTCATAATATTAAACTCAATACTATTTTTCTTTACAATTATAACTCTTTACAATTATAACTTAAACTTTCTGTCAACTATACCATTTCCAATCCTAAGAATCAGGGACTCATAAGATTAATAGAAAGATGAGCAAGTTTTAAGATGTTAAAAAACAATATAAAATAAAAAATATAAGAGAGTATTAAACTAAAACTAAAAAATCATTGCAAACGGTTTAATAATTGCTCCGGTGGTGTAGCCAGGCCAAGCATGTGGGGCTCTCACCCCCACGACCCGGGTTCAAATCCCGGCCGGAGCATATTTCTTATACAATACTAATCAAGAATTTTACCTTCTAATTCCTCTTGATTAATTATTGATTCCAAAATTGCACCGATAAATGCGCCAAGAATTCCACCTCCAATAGCACCAGATAATCCCCTTGATAACCCAAGTATTGCTCCAATAGCTGTTGTAACTATCATTAGAGATTCTGGAGGTTTTCCACGCTTTATAATGTGTAATACTTCTCTATTGTTAAGAATTAGAACTGACTTGCAGTATGGGCATTCAACTTTTACAGGAAATTTTTTCTTATACATATCAATATAAAATCTCCTGTTACATATTGGACATGTATACCTATAGATATCTTGTTCTTTAGCATCTTTTTTATAATAAATCTCAGTCATCTCGCAGTATGGGCATGTAATAGTATATACAAATGGTAAATCTTTTACTCGCTTAACACGAAGTATAATTTTTCTTTCGCAATTTTTACATAGAACAATTACAGGCATAAATTCAAAATGCTTTTTAACGATACATCTTTTGGATTTTTATAATTTACACATATCTTTTTTAGCGAATATTTTTCCGATTTATTTTCAATCATTTGCGCTAATTTTAAATCGGTTGTTAAAATCTTTACGCTTTTACCCTTTTCAAGTACATTATCAAGTGAATACAAAATAATTAACATATCAACTCTGTCAAAATTCTCATTTTCCAATTCTTTATATATATTTATAATGATTTTATTCTTAAATTTTTTAGTTCTAATATCTTTTAAATTTGATATTTTCTTACCTTTAGGTAAAGCATATCTTACAATTTTGCTCACAATTCTTTCAAGCTTTTCCTTATCCATTTTAAGTTTTGAAGATAATTCTTTAAAAGAAAAATATATCTCCGCTTGACGTTTTTGAATTCTTTCAATAATTTTTATAAGAACATACTCCAAATTTTGTTCCAAATTCATTCTTTTAGAACTTTTCCTTATAACAATATTCATAAGGATTCCTGTATCAATAATGATACAATCGTATCTCATATAATATTTTCCTTTTCAAAATATTCTTTGAAATATAATTCTCTCATAGCTTTAGAAAACGTTTCTAATTCAACTTCTCCATCATCACCAATTTCTCTAGGTATTACATTTACACCAATAATTTTATTATCATCTTTGTACTTATACTTGAATTCATAAACTCTTACCTTTTCTCTCAAATCATTTCTAGCGAAAAACCTTGTTGCACTATAAGCAATGAAATCACTATGGGTTGAAACTATCAGAGAAGTATAAACATCTTTTTCTCTTAATTTATGAACAGTTTCAATAAGCTTTTTAACAAATATTATTTGTTTATGTAATTCGAGATTTAATTCCGGTTCATCTATAAGAATTAATATCTTTTTATTAGTATTAATAG
>JALTZH010000236.1 GCA_027051265.1 archaeon
TAAGCTATACTAGTAGTATTGAAAGGAAAAAATAAAATTAGTCTTTGACCTCAGATATAAACTTCTCGAAGTCATCGATATCGTAGAAAATTACTATCGTACCTAGAAATTCTAGCATTATTGGTTCACCAACGAATTCAAATGCTTTTTCTATTCTTTCTTTTTCATTTTTTGCTAGCCACTTAATTATTTCTAGGATATCTTTTTCTCTGCTTGAATAACTTATATCGAATACTCTTTTGTCTATTATAATTCTTTCGTTTCCGTTTACTTCGTAAATTCTTTTTATATCAATGAATTTTCTTGAATGTAACTTGGTTCTGATTATGTAATTGTTGCATCCACAGATACATGGTTTTACTGATATAATTTTATATATATTAAATGAAACAGTCATAGACATCTCCATACCAAATCACCCCGAAAGAAAAAAATAAAACGAGAAATTATGGGTCGTATTCTAATGCTACTGGGCATGCAATTCCTCGACACTCGTTTGCGACTGCTGACCACTTACCAATTGGTGCTTCTTCGCAATATTTACAGAAAAACTTATTCTTACACTCGTACTCTGATATCTTGCCTAAAGCTCGTTTAACCATGCATAAGTTCAAAATTTTTTCGTTCTTACATATTATTGAACGGTTATATACACACTCAAATTCAACCATTCTCCCACCCCCGAAAAAGAAAAAATAAAAAAATAGAAAAAATGAAACTAGTTAATTTGGTGTTTGTTTGTTTTTAGGTCGGAATATACATGTTGGGCATTCACAAGTATCACAGTCTTCTAGCTCGGTATAACAGCAATCGGTTATATTGTTTGTATTTATTAACTCACAGGATTCGCAATTCATAGAATCACCTCTTGTTTCATAAAAACTCACCCCGAAAACATTTATAATTATAACTTATAACAGTACTAGTAAACATGTTAACGTGTAGCTTGTTAACAATTAGCAAGGTCTAGGACAAAAAAATATAGGAAGACTGCATTTTTTATCCCCGAAAAAAATAAAAAGAATTAAAATTGAATTAGAATTTTTGGTTTGTTTGTTGAATTGGGACAAATTGGGCATCGGCACTGAAGACACTCGTTAAGAGGTGAACAAGTTTCGAAACAATAGGAACACTGCTGATTGGTATTAGGGCATAATAGTTTAATGTTTTTATGTTTAAGATGTTTTACTAGATTATCGTAGATTTGTTCGAGACAAATTTCATCGGTAACTTTACTTATATCAATTTTTATATCCATATAATCACCCCGAAAGAAAAAAATAAAAATAGAAAATTATTTAGTATTAACAACAATCGATAGAACTAGCCAATAACCGATTTTCTCTAACTCTGAAATATCCCGTATAATAGTTCCTTCTGGTAATCTTTTCTTCAAGAATAAATGTATTCCTGCCTCATCTGGTTCCATGAATACTGATATTCTGTTAACTTTTACTGGATAATCTAGTATCATACTCATTAGCTTAGCTGTCGCTTCATGACCAATTGCTGATATAATTGGAATTCTTTCGTTAATTGCTTTTTTAATGAGTTCTCTGGCAAGTTTTGGTTCTATTTTGTATGTATGTATAATGGAATGCTTGTACTTATTATAGTCGATTGGGATAATTAAGGTATTGAATAGATATATTTTATTAAATTTTAATTCGAGAATTTCTTCCACGTTCATATTCTCACCCCGAAAAAGATAGAAAGAAAAAAAAT
>JALTZH010000237.1 GCA_027051265.1 archaeon
AGAGATTTATATCCCGTGATTATAATCTCATCCGTAGCTAAAGATGCAAGACCTGTTATCAATCTCAATGTCGTTCCTGAGTTTCTACAGTTTAATCTTAAGCTTAATGGTTTCAGATAACCTTTAGTGCCAAAAATTTTTAGATTTTTATTTTCTTCAGATATGTTAACTCCTAGGTTTTTACAGCATTCTAACGTTGCGTACGTATCATCACACTTCAACCAGTTTACTATTTCACTTTTTCCAGAAGATAATGATGCTATTATTATTGCACGATGAGTATAACTTTTCGATGGTGGTGCTTCAAAATTTAATTCCGAAATTTTTAATTCTTTTATTCCTTGTATTTCGACAATCATAGCTCAAAAGTTATAGATGCATATGCAACGATTTCTCGATAATCTCCGGTTACATCTCCCGAGCTACCATACTTAAGTAATCTCGCTTTTTTAGCACCTAATAACTTGCTAGCAACAATACATGTAGCAATAGGGCCATATCCGCATATGCTTATGTTTTTTGAATAAACTTCTTTAAGAAATTTTTCTTCATCCATATTTAATATGTGATAAATTGCTGCCATGTCTTTTTGTTTTGCAACATCAATTGGTTCATAATGAGTAAAATCTGATGATGCCAGTACAATTATATCCTTGTTTATTTTGGAAATAGCGCTGCCAACAGCTCTTGCTGTTTCTAAATCTTGTAGCATCATACAGATACCAACAAATTTAAAATCGTTACCATAGATATATTGTAACCATGGTAACTGAACTTCTATGGAATGTTCGTATCTAAAAGCTTCTTCGTTTATATCTATAATACCTGCGGTTTTTGCTAAAAACTTAACAACTTCTCTATCAACTTTTACAGTACCAAGAGGTGTTTCCCAATCATCGTAAGAGATTGCTACCATACTTCCTAATCCTGTATGGTTTGGTCCTATTATTATTACGGTTTCAGGTTTCTTTTGTTTTGCTAATTCATAGTAAATAAAACTTGCTTCATATCCAGAATACATGTATCCAGCATGAGGTGCAATGCCGCCTATTATTCTCTTCTCACCGTATACTTTTTCTGGTAATTTTCCTACACCAAGCTTTGATGTAAAACATTTTTCTATAGTTTTAATCAGTTCCTCTCTATCATTCGGGTAGAAATATCCAGCAACGTATGGTTTTCTCACCATATTATATTTTTCAAAACACAGGTATAAAATTTTACATTTTTAATTATTATAAAAAATAATTAATCATTGAATATTTTCTTATTTTTAACAATTTAATATTTAATAAAAAATAAAAAATTGTTCGAATGTCATCCTACATGATGAACTCTATTGTAAATCGCAAATTTACCGGTTGGTGTTATTAGTTCTGGATATTCATCCTTCTTAATTCTGGCCTTTTCTTCTAAAGTCTTTGCATCATATATAACTAGCTCTCCATCCGGATGCCATACACTAACCCATACTTCCGTTCCATCTTTGTTAAATTCGAAGTGTAATGCTTTTGCACCTTCTTTATCAGTTACTTTAATAGCTTTTACTATCTCAAATGTTTCTTTATCTATAGCCCATATCGTTCTAGCTTCATCTGGATCCCTTGAAAGCGCAGCATCTACAAAGATATAAGGACTATTTGGATGGGTTCTTATAAATAAACCTCCACCAGCTTTGGCATATCGTATCTCAGCAATTATCTTCCATGCATATTCTGGAT
>JALTZH010000238.1 GCA_027051265.1 archaeon
TCCGTTTTCTATAATCCATTAATAATATTTAGTAATTTCTTTCAATAATGAATTTTGAAATTTTTAAAAGCATATCTGTATAATAATTTTTAATACCAGTACTTTTCAAAGAATCCTCTGCCTTAGCTATGTAGTCTTTTGCAATTTCTATACATTTTTCTTTTATATTATATTCATCGAGAATTTTTATAACAATCTCAACATCGTTTTCATCTATTTTATTCTTCTTAAAGATTTCAAGAATTCTTGAATCGTTTTCTATTCCCATTATTATTGGAAGAGTTTTTTTTCTATTGATTATATCGCTTCCTTTAGGTTTACCAGTTTTTTCTGACCATATACCTATTACATCATCAATAATCTGAAATGAGATTCCAATATTTTTACCAAAGGTTGAAAATTTATTAACCAAAGATTCATCATCCGTAGCCAAACATGCTCCGGTTTTGCATGAAGCTTCTATAAGTGTTGCAGTCTTTCTCTCGATCATATCAAAATATTCTTCCAATGAAATTATCTCCCTATTCTGAAATTCGAGATCTAAAAATTGTCCTTCACAGATTTTTATCAATGCATCAGTTAAAATATCAAGTATTTCTAAAATTTTTTCCTCTCTAACACCTTCATCTCTAAGTTTCAAAATTGGTTTATATGCAAGTACGTGTAATGAATCACCAACGTTTATCGCATGCTCCTCTCCAAATAAATACCATACGGTATATCTGTTTCTTCTCAATATATCTCTATCCTCTATATCATCATGAATAAGTGTGAAGTTATGCAACATCTCAATACTTGTAGCTACAGGTAAAGCAAGAGTATATGTATCGGATATTGAAGCATAACTTAATATGCATAAAGCAGGTCTAATTTTTTTCCCAGAGTATTGTTTTGTTGTTTCAAACTTTTCGTTCACAAATCCAAAATGATATCTCATCATGTTATAGAATTTTGACGGCTCTTTTGGGATATATCTCTCTATCTCCTTATCTATTAAACTTGAAATCTTTGAAAGAAAACTTTTAACATCTTTTGCTTGTAACATTTCTTTCTCCCCTATTTACGATAATTTCGGAATTATAACTTCTAAAAACATTTTAATTTTATATTTTCTTTTATATTTTTTATTTTCAATAAATGTTAACATAAATTTAGTAGAATACCTACTCAATAATATTATGAAAGATAAGAATTCAAGACTAAACAAATGTGATCGTTTAAATGTTTTAATACTGGGAAGTAAAGAATATCCATTAGGTACTAGTGATGATCCGATAAAATCTGGTGGAATTGAAGTTTATGTATCATATCTTATAGAACATTTAAGAAAATATGTCAACTTAATTGTAATAACTAGAAAATTTAGATACACAAAAAGTTTTGAGGAAAAAAATGGTATTAAAATTTATAGGGTTTTTTGGATTAGAGGTTTTTATTTCAGAAATCCAAGTTTTAACTTTCTATCTTTTCTAAAAGCGATTAGATTGAGCAATGACTACAAAATCGTAATAACAAATGGTCCTGTTGCAACGTTTTTTGCAATGATACTTAAAAAACTTTTAAACAAATACGTTATTGCAATACCTGCTGGAATAGCTTTTAAACAACCGCAATACAACAGGTTCATAAAATTTTTTCTATATCATTTTTAGAGAATTGCATATAGAAACGTTGATACTATTATGTTTCTTTCATAT
>JALTZH010000239.1 GCA_027051265.1 archaeon
ATTTAAAACACTATAAAATTACAAGAGGTTAATAATATGTACGAAATTTCCATAATAATGCCCTGTTATAAAGGAGAGGATTTTATTGAAAAAAGTATACATACGGTTGAAAGAATAGTCTCCAACTTTTCCAAAAGCTTTGAGATTATTGTTGTGATCGATGGTTTCGTAGATAAAACGTATGAAAAAGCTAAGCGTCTTGAAAATGTTTATAAAAACTTGAAGGTTATAGGTTATAAAAGAAATATTGGAAAAGGCTTTGCCATAAAATATGGATTTAAATATGCTTCTGGAAAATACGTTTTATTTTTCGATTCCGATTTGGAGATACATCCCGAATGCATTAAAATAGGTCTTAATTATATAAAGAAAGGATATGATATTGCAATAGCTTCAAAGAGGCATAGATTTTCCAGGATTGAATATTCACGGTTTAGGAGATTCCTAAGCCTATGTTATAATATATTTTTAAGGTGTCTTTTTAACATAAGTTTAAGAGATACACAAACAGGATTGAAAATTTTTAGAAAAGAGATCTTGAACAGTATTTTAAGCAGATCCATTATTAGAAAGTATGCGTTTGATGTTGAACTCCTTGTATTAGCTAATAAGATGAAATATAGAATTATTGAATTCCCAGTAATCATTAAGAGTAATAGAAAGGGATTTCCTATGAGAGAGGTATTTTATATCCTTAGAGACACTTTAATAATTGCATATAGATTATATTTTAAGAAATATGATTAAGGGAGCTTTTGTATTGAATTATAAGGCTTTGGATGAGAGAATTTACAAATACGGTTTTAAGGAGTTATTCTTCAGTCTGGATACGCCTATAGAACTTTTGAAAGATATGAGAAGAAAATTTCGAATAATACTGGAATTTAAGCCCTTTGAATCGAATGGAAAATATATCACAAACATATATAATGAAAAGGAAGATTTAAAAGCGTTATCATGTCCTACCGATATAGAAAATTGGGAGAGAAATATTGAAAAGTTGAGAGAAAAATTGTCATATGTTGATGCTATTGCGTTGGATTTTGTGAGATTTCCATCTTTCTCAAATGGAAAATTCTTCCTTTCATGTTTCTGTAAAAATTGTGAAAGATTTGCAAAAGATTTAAGATATGATTTTAACATTCTAAAAGATTCCGTCATTAAATTTTTAAAGCTTGATTTAAAAGGTGCGAGTTTATGGTTTGAATATAGGAGAAAAGTTCTCGAGGAGTATTTAAAATATATCAAAAAACGTATAAATATAGAAGTAAGAGCTTTTGTTTTCACACCAACCCTCTCATATTTTGTCGGTCAGGATTATAAAACATTTCTAAATTATTTGCATAAGTTACATCCAATGATATATCCCGAAGGAAATCTTGGACCAGCATGTATTGGATATGAAATATATCATTTTTCAAAACTATTAAATATTGATGTTTCAAAAGTATATGAAATATTGAACATTAATATTCCAAATCTGCCAAGAACGAGAGAAGATTTATATGAGAAAGGAATGCCAAACGATATAATAAGGTATGAGATTGAAAAATGTAAGATTTATGGTATGGAAAGAATTGAGCCGATAATTACATGTATAAAAATAACTTCCGATGAGTTAAAAATCAGGTTGGATAAATGTAAAGAGGCAAATGTTAAATACATTCATTTGTTTGGATATCCATCCGAGGCAATTTTCTGTTTAAGTTTATGAAAAATACATGCTGAAAATCATTCTTCCAATATCGATTTCACTATTTTTTCTAATGTTTGCATACAATTCCGTTGAATCAATTTTACCCCTTAAAACGTATGGTACCGATATTTATGAATATGTAACGTTATGCTTATCAATTGTATATTTAACGCTTACGTTATTTAACATAATTTCGGGATATCTTGTTAGTATAAAACCCGCCGGTAGCTTAATAATTTTTGGACCAATAGGTTATTTTTTGTTTTCATTCTCATTCTTATATCAGAATATATATTTTTGGATTGTTTCATCCATAATTTTAGGAATAACCGCTTCAATATATTGGATATCTTTAAAAGCTTTAATTTTCAGAGAGATTGAAAGGAAACATTGGGGAAAAGCTTTTGGTCTTACAACATTGATAACATTATTGGGAAGTGGTTTGGGCCCATTTATATTATTTAAAAAGTATTCATTATTAAATACAATTTTGGAAATTTCTTTGATTTTATCACTATTTTCAATTCTACCCCTGATATTTCTCAAAAATAAAGGGAGAGACATGAAGAATAGGCATGGAATCACTTTTCACATATTAAGTGAGAAAAAGCTCCTTCTATATTCGTTGGCAGCATATTCATTATCCGTTTACTTACCGTTTATAATAATTGTTATTCCATACATTTCGAGTAGTGAAAAAATTCTTGGAGAATACAGATTGATATCATATTCATTACCCGGAATGCTCTCACTTTTAGGAGGAATAATATATGATAAATATAAAAAAATAATTCCGGTATTTCTAATAATTGCAACTCTATCGATAATGTTGATAAATTATAACTTATTATTCCTCGGATTTATTCTCACATCTTCAATATCTCTCGCATCGCCTGGAATACAAGCATTATTGGGAGAAATAGTTCCCAAAAAATATTTGGGAGCAACATTAGGTTTCATAGGATTTTTGTCGGGAATTGGTGTATCATTGAATATTTATATTTTTGCATATATTCTTTCAAATTTAAATCTTATACATGCATTGGTTTATGCTGCATTAAATCTATTTTTAGCATCGATTTTAATTAGTTATATTCTTAGAAAAATATGAAAATTCTTTGGTTAAATTGGAGAGACATAAAAAATCCCGAGGCTGGTGGAGCTGAAATATATACGCATGAGATTGCAAAAAGATTGGTGAGAAAAGGTTATGAGATAACACTTCTCACATCCAAATTTAAGAATTGTAAAGCAATGGAAGTTATAGATGGTATTAAAATTATAAGATTGGGAAGAAAATATACCGTATATGAAAAGGCAGAAAGGTTTTGTAAACGTCATTCCAAGGAATACGATTTAATAATCGATGAAATAAATACGAGACCATTTTTAACACCGAAATATGTCAATAAATGTAAGATTGTTGCATTGATACATCAGCTAGCAAGGGAATTCTGGTTTTATGAAACACCATTTCCAATAAGTTTCGTAGGTTATTACATACTTGAGAATATGTGGTTGAAGAATTACGTTGATATATCAACAATAACGGTTTCTGATTCTACGGCTAAAGATCTTAAACGCTTAGGTTTTAAAAGAGTATATATTGTATATAATGGATTGAATGTTACACCCGTTAATAAAATCCCTGAGAAATCGGATAAGCCAACTATAATATTTGTTGGTAGAATGAAAAGAGCAAAAAAGCCGCAGGATGTAATTGAGGCGTTTAAAATAATCAAGCAAGAAATTAAAGATGCTGAGTTATGGATGGTTGGTGATGGTTATATGAGAAAAATACTCGAAAGAAAAAATGTTAAAGATGTGAAATTTTTCGGCTACCTAAAAAAAGAGCAAAAGGATGAATTTGTCAAACATGCTTGGGTTATTGCCGTTCCTGGAGTGAGAGAAGGTTGGGGTCAAGTTGTTACCGATGCAAATGCTTTAGGAACTCCTGCAGTTGGTTATAATATACCAGGTTTAAGGGATTCGATAAAACATGGTTACAATGGTTTGCTCGTTGATTGTAATCCCAAAGCATTAGCCGAGGCTATAATTAAGATATTGTTGGATGATAATTTAAGAAGGACATTGAGCAGAAATGCAATTAAATGGGCTAGGAGATTTAGCTGGGATAAAAGTGCTGAGAAATTCGAAAGAATAATGTTAACCTTAACCCATTAATCATAAGTAAGTTTTCTTTATGTTAAATTATCTATAACTTCTTTTATCCTTAACACATCTCTTAAATCAATACTACATTTGCTTAAGTATATTTGAATTCTTGGTTTTTCTTTATGAAGGAGAATGATTTTTAGTGGAAGAATCAAACTCGCTTTGGTTAAATTTTTATTCCTAATAATTTCGCATAATTCGTTTTCGATTTCCAACCTTTGCCTTTCCAAAAGTAATGATTCGAATTCATTCGAGATGTTCTTATTGCATAGCTTAACATCCGTTCCTAAAAATATCACATATATTTTAAATTTTTCATATTTATATTCATGCTTATTAGAATCCATATGAAAGTTTGGAAATTCTTCCCGAAGACGTTCCAACTCTCTGTTAACGATATGTTTAACATCGCTATCGAAGTATAAAAATATGGCAGCAATGTTATCTTCATGAAACCTTTTATAATGTTTTAGAGTCAATTTAAAAATCTTTAACGCATTCGCATATCCGTTAGCAACATATGTATATAATTTTTTGCCACGTATATTATAATGGAACATGAATTGTTCATCGTTAAGAAATGTTATGCTTCTAAAATATTTTATAAGCTTTGTGTTTAATTCCATTTCAATGTAATAACGAATAGCTTCCATTATTTCGGTGTCTTCTGCTATAATTATTGTACCCATATCATCTTATATCTCCTCTCAATTTTAATATCTCTTCCGCTTCATCCTTATCGTATATTTCATATTCTCCCGTTTTATATAAATAAATGATTAAAACATCATCACTCTCTCTAATAATCTCTTCTATTAATTCCTTGTTCTGAGTTGTGAAGAAGAATTGCGTATTTGCATTGTTTATCAATTCGACAAATTTTGGAATGAGATCGTAATGAAATCCCGATTCGATATCATCGAATAGGATTATGTCTGAGAAATGTGTTATAATTGCAAACGTTAGATATGTTTTAAAGCCTGTTCCTAATAAATCTATTGGTAATCTTATACCAGTTCCCTCTTCTTCATAATATAGTAATGTTCTATCACCTTTTTTTATGAAAAGAAGATTTCTTATGGATGGATTCAATTTCCTTAAAAATTTCAGAACCTCAACATCTTTCATGTTTTCCATCAATTCTCCCCATAAATTTTCCAATCGAATGTTCGATATTATACTATAATTTAAGTAGCAGTATTTGATATTAATAAAATTATATTGAAATCTAAATATATAATCAAGTAAAGATGCGCCACTGATTTTAGAATTATCTAGCATAAGGTTAAAGTAAATATTCTTATCATGTTTTACTTCAATATTATGTTCATCGATTTTTATACTTATATACGGAGGAAATTTTCGTTCCTTAAATAGTAGTTTATTATCAAAGTATTTGTCAAAAATTATTCGCATTATCTCATGTTGTGCCAATAAATTGTAAATTTTATCAATACCATAACCCTTAGCTATTATTAATAGGATGAGATAAATTGCTTCCAAAATTGAAGTCTTACCGGTATTATTTGATCCCAAAATAATATTAACCTTTTTAGGTTCGAATTCTATTCGCTTAATCCTTTTAAAATTTTCAATACGTATCCTTTTTATTTTATTATTCATATATTTAATTAATACGTAATAATCTTAGACAAGGACATTTAAAGACGATTTCTCCACTTATCCAATTGTAATTCTCTGGAACAAATGCACAATTATCGATTATAACATATTTGACGTATTTTTTCAGACATTCAATGTCTTTATTTTTGAGACAAGATTTTATTTCACGCTGTATCTTTGTCTCCGTGCAAAAATCAAATCTCGGATCACATCCTACCAATACAATATTTTTCGTCAAGGCATTTATCGGATTTGCTATTCTTCCATCCAACCCAGCTTTTAAGCTCCAATTGTATGTCATGTATATTCTGAACGGAAGATATAAAACATTATCGTCCAAATTATTTAGCCTCGAGCCCAAATCCTTATAACATTTAGGATAATCTATTGGCTTAATTTGATCGTGCAAAAATATCTGCGGATAATTATATATTAAAAGGAAAGCAACAAATATTGGAAGGATAACATTCAAATACTTTTTCGAAACATTTCTCAAAGCAAATGGTATTAATATAACGTAAGATAATAATACGAAGTAACAGAATTTATGACTATCCCTGAAAGCTTTAAATATAAATATATACTTGGATAACGTTTCGGAAAATATTCCTAGAAATATTCCGAGGAAAAACAATATGAAAAAGAGTAATATCGTGTCATTTTTATAATTCGTTAAAAAAGAATACACGATAAGATATACAAAAATTGATATGAATAATATATAGAGAGGAAACGGTATTTTATCTATTATTTTTTCAACGGCAACCTCTCTCCAAAATCCGAATAATCCTGCCAATTTTATGGCTTGACTTAAATCTATCGATGGTTTTGGTTTGAAAAATTCCATGTGATATTCCTCAATACCTTTAAGAGATGTAGGTTTTAGAATTGGTATGAAAATTATCCAATAAATGTTTACCAGCACGATTAAAAATAATGCGAGAAATAACTCTTTAAAAGAATTTCTTTTACGAAGAATCCTGATTATTGAATATAGTGCAAATATTATGAAATTCATTATAAAATAATGTGCCTGAAACATTGATGCAAATGTATACGAAAAGGATAGCTTTAAAGCGTTTGCAAATCTTGGCTCGGAATAATATTTGATTAAATAATATATAAATGCGGTGGATAAAAGCGTTGCAACAACCATACCCATTTGTCCCGAAGTAATTCTCAGATATATAAATGGATTGAACAAAAGAATTACAATTGAAAGATATCCAAGCCTATCGATTTTAAACATTTCAAAAATCCTTATAGTATAAATCCCTGCAATGATAAAAACCATTAGATAAAATATTTCCAGAAAATTATAAGGGCCAATAATCTTCGAAACAATTACCTGAAGAATTTTAAAAGGAAGTTGAGCAATTGTAACAGCGCCCCACGTATTCAGCTCGCTGTTAAATACAATTTCAAAATATTTTTCCGGATATAATTGAGGGACATGGTCTAAATATATTAACGTGTCTTTTGAAATCAAAAACTCTCCGAAAGTTATTACATATATTGCTACGGATATAATCGCCGCTATAAAATAATTTATTTTCATACAAATATTTTTATATTATGTTATCATGGAAAGAAATAATCCGTAGAGTTTTAAGCAAACCACCACATAAAGATATCAAAATTCTGAAAAACAATGTTAAACATCCTTTGGAAGAAGGATTTATTGAAACGATTGGTGAGCCTCGAGGACAGTTAAAGGATTATGAATATATACTTAGTGATGGTAGAAGAATTCATGTAAGAGAATATTTCAATCATTACGAAGCCCATTGGGACTATGTAAGTCCACGTATTAATCCAATAGAACATCTTAGACGTGATACTCCTCATTGGTGGATTTTTATATGGTTTGGATTTGGTATAATATATGGATATCTTATCTCAAAGGATTTAAATAAAGCATTTAAAGAAGGAATTAAATGGTCAATGGTTGGTATAATTACAACAATTTTCTAATTTTGGTATAATATTCTATAAACTTTCATTTTAAAAATTCCAAAAAGTCTCTTTGCTCAACTTTTCCTTAGTTACAATTCTTTCATCCATCAATTTCTCAAAGTCTCTATCTATCTTACTACATAACGATATCAACTCAGCTATATCGTGAGTTTTTCTAAAAGGTTTGTTGTGGAAAATTAAAAATGCTTTATAGTAATTTTTCCACAGCTTGTTGAGCATGAAAACAAATCGCATCCGTAACAGGGTTTTCTGTATTTAGTTCATCCTTTGCTACTTTCATATCATTTTCAGCCTTTTTTATCCATTTCTTAGCTCTTTCTAAATTCATATTAAAATCCCTTCATTAAGTGCAACAGAACTAATTGTATAACTATATCTCCTTTCTTCATATAACTCATCTGCTGACTTAATAATTATATCATTGGGTATGTTCAATCTTGCAAATATAATTTTTAGTTTTACAATAAGAGCTATCTTTATTTCATTGCTTATCTTTTCCTTGGTAACAATTAACAAATCCCAATCTGAATCTTCTTTATAATCTCCTCTAGCACGTGAGCCGAATAAAATTATTTTGTCTATCTCAATATTATACTTTTTTGCCACGTTTAGGATTGTTTCCTTAATAAGCTTTAACTTTTTCTCCATATGTTATTCCTCCTTTAACTTAAGCTTTTTTAAAACAAATTCTCTAACCTTCTTAGCTATCTCTATCGCTTCCTCCGCTTCTTCTTGTGAAACTTCTATTTTTCCGGGATATCTTATATATGCATATTTTGTTAATTTACATGCCTTTTTCAAAATTTCAACGTCTTTATCTATTTGAACACAAAGATTTAATAAGAAGTAGATGTTATGAGTTTTTGGAAAATCTATTTTATTTTTGACTAAAAAAGCTTTAAGATATTTTTTACAGCTTGTTGAGAATGGTATGCTGAATATTTTGGTTATTTAAATAATAATTTCGCTGCCTCTAAATCTTTATTTGCTTTATATTAC
>JALTZH010000240.1 GCA_027051265.1 archaeon
CAATTTCACAATCCGGAGAAACATACGATACGCTTGTTGCTATGAAGGAAGCAAAGAAATTAGGTGCAAGGATAATTTCAATAGTTAATGTACCTGGATCTACAGCAACAAGGTTATCCGATTTTACGATACTTCAGGGCGCCGGAATAGAAGTTGCGGTATGTGCTACAAAAACCTATGTGTCGCAGCTTGTCATATTGTTGAGATTAGTACTAGAAGTATCAAAGTTAAATGGGTATGATTACGAATCACTTAACAACGAAATTTATAATATAAAAAACAATATTCAAAAAATTTTAAATATTAGAAATTATATAAAAAATATCGCATATCAGAAATTTAACGTAAGAAATTATTTATTTTTATCTAGAGGTGTAAATCTTCCATCCGCATATGAAGCTGCATTAAAACTTAAAGAAATAACTTATTTTCATGCAGAAGGAATGAGCTCTGCGATGCTAAAGCATGGGACGATTTCATTAATAGATAAAGATATTATGACAATATTTTTAATACCTGGTTATGGTAAAAATAGAGAAAGAATAATAAGTAATGTACATGAAGTAAAATCAAGGGGAGGAGATGTTTTGGTTTTGACACCAAGAGAAGTTGGAGATGTAACAAATATATTAGTTCCTGATGTTCCTGAAGACATTCTGCCGATAATTTTTGCACCTGCATATCAGCTGCTATCGTACTATGTTGCATATAAATATAGAAGAGAAATAGATAAACCTAGGCATCTAGCAAAATCCGTTACCGTTGAATAGGTCGTGAACTACCCCATGTTTTCGTAAAAGGGCTTCGTGAGGAGTTTACCCGTTTAAGACAGGTCTTATCCCCACGAGGCGGTTCACACGTCCTCACTTTTATCTATCCCGTAGAGAAGGGGATGGCGGAGCTACTTTTAAACTTATGAAACATCTTAAAGTCCTACCTCTCGTTGCGATAATACCGTCATCGGAGTAGGAGATTTTCTTCTTATTTTTTCGTTATAATGAGAGATTTAACGAAAAAATTTTCATCGTTTTAATAAAGAATTTTTCATAAACGATTTCGAATGCTGCTAATTATGATATGTTTCCTTCTCGCAATTAAAGAATTCCATAACAAATAATTATTGCTCGTGATCAATTTCCGATAGATATTTTTGAGTAGCGAATTGTATCAATTTTGATTGAAATCTGAGGATTTGATATATTGGTTCTAGGAAAAGAATGTTTCTATCGATTAGCCACTGAACCTCTTCTGTTACATCTTTGCACGTAATCTCACCAGAATAACTAATCCTCTTCAACACATTAATTACTTTTTCATACATTTCATATCCTTCTCTTCTCAACCTGTTCAATAGATACGTTAACCTACTTGCTACCTCTAATAGCTTAGTTTCGCACAATTCCTTAACATTTCTACCAATTTTTTTCGATTCTATTGCTTCAACGAGATAGATTGGCTTGCCTCCAAAGTATTTCCAAACCGTATCAATCTCCTCGTCACTAAATCCTTTGCTACGTAATATCTTCTCAATCGTTTCCTTATTGAAGTCATCCACGAGATAATATCTCGCTCTATCCTGTAGCATGGCTTCATTATATATTCTTTCTATGAAAGTCGAATCCGACGTGATTGCGAAGACGTGGCATATATGCAAGACTTTGGTTAAACTTACGAGGA
>JALTZH010000241.1 GCA_027051265.1 archaeon
ACTTAATAATCGATTGTCGACATTTTCATCATCTTCAAGACCTTCATCAATTTCACCTTCAAGTACATTAATCAAAACCTCATTGTACCTATCGTATATCGATTCAAAATTTTCCCCATATATCTTTCTGAGTTCTAGTTTTACGATATCAAACATTGCTTTATAATATATAGGTACAACATATCCATCGGATTCCGCTTCATCTATAAAATAGATATCGATTGGATCTCCAAACCTTCTAAACGTATTCCTATCTTTTAATATTAACGGCGTGCCGGTAAATGCGAAATAAAATGCGTTGCTAAACATTTCGAATAGCCTTTCACTCAATATTCCATAATGGCTGCGATGAGCTTCATCTATAAATATGAATACATCTTTCTCCCTACTCGATTTATGTACATGCTCGGGAAGTTCTCTGAATTTTTGTATAAGTATAACATAGACACCTCTCGTTATTTTATCTATGTTTTTAACAATCTCTTCCAATTCATTGAAGGACTCAATTTTCTTAGGTTCTATATCCAAATCTAAATCCAAATCTCCCAGAAAATCGTTTAAAATTTGTTCTTCCAATTCTTTTCTGTCAACAACAAACAATATAATTGGTGAAATATTTTTTATCCTTTTCAATATAGAGTACATTAGATATATCATTGTTAAAGTCTTTCCAGAACCCTGATAATGCCATATTGTCCATGAATGTTCTTTAGAAATTCCTTCCAACCTTTTATAAATTTTTTCCAACAATTTTTTAACCGTATAATACTGGTAATATCTTGGAAGAATTTTCACCTTCCTTTTCTTCCTGTAGAATGTAAAATATTTCAATATTTCCAGAAAATTTTCGGGTTTAAGCATTTCTTGTATTGTTACTTTAGCTATGGTATCTGGATCTGAAACCTTTCTATTTTCGTCTGGCTTCCATTTATATAACTTGGATTCAAGTAAATCAGTATTAATCTTTCTTCGAATTTCTTCGTCAAATGGTAGATATAAAACGTTGTCCGCAAAAATATAACCAATCTGTATAATTTTAAACAAATCCGGAATATCTCTGCAATAATTTATAAGTTGATTAAATCCTTTCTTCCATTCATCACTTTCACGTTTTTGAACTTCGATTATTGCTAGAGGAATACCATTCACGAACAATACTATATCAGCTCTTATTTTTTTATGACCCTTTTTGAATACAACCTCCTCAACAGCTAGAAAATCGTTTCTCTCCATCTTTTCAAAATCTATCAATTTAACAATATTTTTATAATTATATTTTTCAAGAAATAAATCTACACCGTTCTTTAAATATCTCAATATATCACTTTCATCTGCAACTGAAATTTTATATAAAAGTTCGTTTAAATCTTTATCCGTTAAGATAATACCTTCCTCCTCATTTATCTCCTTAACCTTCTCAAAAAATATTTTCCTGATGATATAATCTTCGGATTTTTTATCCAAATCTGAGCCTTTAATTACTTTCCAGCTATGTTTTTCAAGTAAATCCAAAATATATCTCTTATATTCTGCTTCAACATTAGTCATAGTAAAAAAGAAAACATTAACTTTAAATTGTTATCGAATTTTATATTTCTATGTGTTGTTATCATACTTATGTAAAATTTTTCGACGTAGGTTATGGATTGTTTTCTTATAT
>JALTZH010000242.1 GCA_027051265.1 archaeon
TTTTTAAACTCTTATAAAAAGTATGTTGTGATAAACGTTCCGTTGATAAATTATCCGATAAAATTATTAAAAAAACAAAAAAGAATCGTTGAAGAATTTTTGAATAAAAAGTTAAGTAAGAAAGAATACTTAAACTTCTCTTATACAATATACGAAGAAACGAAGAAAAAGTTACTCAACAGTTTAGGAAATGATTATGAGATAATTCTCTGCTACTTTGACCTGCTTGACATGATACAACACTTTTTTTATAACGATTATCAATTATTAAGAAACGTATATAACGAAATGGAAAAATTGGTTAAAACGTGTAGAAAAAGTACTGAGGATATTGTAATAATAAGCGATCACTGTTTTACAGGTAAGAATGATAGAGGATTACATACAAATTATTTTTACTATTCCTTTAATAAAAAACCAAAAACAATGCCTAATAAAATAGAAGATTTCTATAATATATTCAACGAGAGATGATCGAATATTTCAGATATGCTGCGAGATCAATTTCAGGAAACAAATTGAGATCTATTCTTACAATAATAAGTATTGCAATTGGTGTTGCAAACATTGTTGCAATGCTTTCAATTTCTGAAGGATTAAAGAGTAAAACACTCGATTTATTAGGGAGACTAGGAAGTGAAAAAATATTGATATGGATAGGTACGGCAACATATTTTCATCCAGAGGAGTTTGAGTTATTTTCTGATGAAGATATAATCAAGCTGAAAAAAATTGAAGGTGTTAAGGAAATCCATGCAATGCTTTATAAATATTATATAATAAATTATAAGGGAAAAAAATCAGGTTCATGGATTACTGGACTATCAAGGGATGCGATGACAAGTTTGTCTAAATATTATAAGTTAAAGATTGGTAGATATTTTCTCGAAGGTAAAAGAGAAGCAGTTATTGGATATAGGATATATACCAGATTTGATTTAAAAATAGGAGACACGTTAAAGATAGGAAGACACGAATTCAAGATCGTTGGAATTCTAGAAGAAATAGGAACGTATGATGATGATATATCGATCTTTATTCCTCTAAGTTATGCAAAAGAGATATTCAACGAAAAAGGTTACAACTTTCTAATTATAATATCGGATATAAATCTTGTTGAAAAGGTTGCCGATAGAGTAAGATATATGTTGATGAACGAAAGGAAGAAGGAGGATTTTGTAATCTATACGCAGGAAAATTTAAGAAAAGAGGTTCTTAAAATATTGAATACTATAATTCTAATTCTATTAACACTTTCAATTGTATCAATAATAGTTGCTGGTATAATTACAACAAATACCATGCTAACAAACATAATAGAAAGGACAAGAGAAATTGGAATATTAAAGGCAATCGGTGCTGGAACACTGAATATTGTGATGATATTTCTATCCGAGTTATTAATAATCGCAACTATTTCAAGTTTAATAGGAATATTTACAGGTTATGTTATCTCATATTTTATGCCAGAGTTAATGTATAAAACGTTTAAAATGAAAATAGCACCTATATTTAATCTAGAACTAATATTTGCAGGAATATTCATTTCTATATTTATAAGCATAATTTTTAGTATATATCCAATATATAAGGCATTAAAGATAAAAGCAATAGATGTTCTTAGATATGAATAATTTATTGTAACTTTGGGAT
>JALTZH010000243.1 GCA_027051265.1 archaeon
ACATAATCCATTACGAGTGAAAAAAGGATATAAAATAAGACCTAGAGTTAATATAAAAAGGGTTCATGAGGATTTTACACATAAAACTTATTTAGGGATAGAAAGAAAAATATTGAAGAGAACAGATAGTTATATAGAGATTGAGGGTTTTTATAGAGGAAGTTATGTCTATGGAAAGTATGGAAGGAACAAGACATGTATACTAGACGGTGGTATACCACATATGGGTTACGGTGGTATCATTTCGAATGAGAATATAGAAATTGGTGAGGATGTATATTTTCTTGGGATTAAAATCGGTAAGATTTTTAAAACGTTTGGTAAAATAGCAATATTTAAACCATGTGTTAAGATTTTCCTAAACAATATTCCTATGAGAGGTATATCCTTCATAATAAATTTAAAAGGAAAAAACAAAAATAGAATAGTCTTTATAAGAAGGGAAAATTCGTTCATAAATTCAGATAGGGTTTACTTAGAAATATTATCAGTATGATCCTGGTGATAAATCTTTCTGAACTTCTTCCCACCTCCTTCCTTGTGAGAGAAGTTTTTCAGTCCTCCAATACGAAGAGCTGCGGGATGAGCTAGTACCTGGTTAAACTCTCCTCGCTCGACACTTCTAAGTCTACATCGTCGACGGTTCAGCTTAGAGAGTTTCATTGAAACGAGGGCTATATTTAGCGTAGCTACGACATCTCTATGGGCTTCTACATGACATTTAAGACATTTAAACAATCTATCATTTTTAATGAACTTGGCTGATTTGCACGAAGGGTATCGAAATAAGGTATTATGCTCATTTTTGCATAAATTGATTATATAAACGTTTTGCTTGCTATTGCTCCTCCAAACCTTCATTAATTCATCCCCATACTAAAAAGCGAGACTTTCTTAGTAACATTTGTAATTCTGTGAGAAATGGTTTTAATTCTATTAAAATAATCCGACGTTGCTTTGTTGCAAGTATTATTAATAATCGTTACCTCATCGATAGATTTTATAGAATTCATCGAAGCACTAGAAAGGGATAAGGAGCTTAGGAAGAGGTTAACAAAGCTCATCGTTTCAGAGATTGTTTTGGATCCAGAGATCAAGTTTATTCTCGTTGAAAAAAGCCTCGAAACCTTTGCAACAAAAAACGATATCAACAATTTGAGAAATGAGATCAAAGACGTGGAAAAATAGATTGAAAAACGAGATCAAAGCTACGGAAAATAGGTTGAAAGAATACGTTGATGTTAAGGTTTAAGAAAAGAAATGAAAAGTTTAGAAACGAAATTTGATGAAAGAATCACTAGTTTGGATAAGAGGCTTGACATGCTTTCGAGGTTTATGCTTGGAACATTTATAGGTATAATATTAATCCTTGTTTCTATAATCTTGACAAAACTTCTTTAAACTTGCAACAGAGCAATTTAACGCTTAAAATATAAATAATATTATGAAACTAGGTCTAATTGGCGGTTCTGGTATATATGATCCCGAGATTTTTGGTAAAGCTAGAGAAATTATCGTTGAGACTAAATATGGAAAAGTTACAGTATTTGTTGGAAAACTCGAAGATGTGGAAATGTACTTCATACCTAGACATGGTAAGAGTCATGAGTATCCGCCGCATAAGGTTAACTATAAAGCGAACATATTTG
>JALTZH010000244.1 GCA_027051265.1 archaeon
CCTATTGAATCGTGGTTTGTTATTTAATTTGCGACAGAGCATCTAATTTTATATAACAGAGATATCGAGAAAGAACTCTTAAAACTCAGGGAGGTCATAAGTTTAAAAAGGGTTCCGTAGTATATAACGATATGCAGAAATGAAGGGAGAGTAAATTTTTGAAGAAAGCAAAGGACTTCTCATCGAGAAAAACAACGTTTCATCTTGCTATAACATTTATCGCTTCATTTTCTCCTTTTTTATCCCTATTTTTAAACTTGCAATAAAATAAAAGAGAAACATTTTTTCATTCAAAAATCTGGATACAATTTTAACCGTTATTGTTCCATTTCTTTTAGCAGGTTTCTTATAGCAATTAGTTCGAGGTGGGATTGGGGTTTAAGAATTTTTTTTCTTGGGTCAGCGAAGAGGATATTTTTTTCGATGAGGAATTGTATTGTCGGATTTATTTCTTTATATTTGAGAGAGTTTTTATCACGGAATTCTTTAAGCAGTTCGATTATTTCTTCGAATCTTCTCTCGTTTAACCTTTTTTCCTTGTAAATAATCTCCTCCAGCTGCCCATACCTTATCTCATAAAATTCCTCGCACAACTCCTTAACATCTTTGCCTACTTTCTTTGTCTGTATTGCCTCAACAAGATATATCGGCTTCCCTCCAAAATAATACCAAACAAGATTTATTTCCTCATCGCTAAATCCTTTGCTACGTAATACCCTCTCGACAGTCTTTCTATCAAAATCATCCACCAAATAGTACCTCGAACGTCCTTGCAGCATCGCTTCGTTGTAAATCCTTTCGATAAAAGTCGAATCCGATGTGATTGCAAAGACGTGACAAAGCTTGAGTTCTTTAGTTAGTCTTATAAACAGATTGAATAATCGGTAAATTAAAGGTTCATTTACTTTGACATCCTTGATGACTTGTAGCTCGTCAAATATTATTATAGGCATTAAACCTTTTTCTTTAAGTTTTTGCAACGTTTTTATGATATATCTAAAGACTCCTCGATAATCTTTCTCACGTCTCTCGAACATTAATTTAAACGTCCCAAAAGAAATAGGAATACCGAAGCTTAACCTCGAAATCTTATCGACTATCTTTTCTATGCTAAAATCCTTTTCCTCATACGTTTCGAACAAAATTTCATAAAACTCTTCCTCCTTCGTTATTTCCTCACCCCTCAAATTTATGTAAAATGCAACGTATTCCTTTGGTAAAATGTTTTCAACCAAATGTTGCATCAAAACAGTCTTTCCTGAATTTATAGGCCCATAAATAAATGTGATCATGTTTGGCTCCTGCTTTATCATGTTCAACAAATCTCGAAGCTCTTTCTCACGATTGTAAAACTCCATAATTAAAATTAATACCTAACTCAAAATTTGAGAAAAATTTTTGCTATGTTGCAAGTTTTCTGGTCAGGAGTGATATAGATGCTAGAAAGTTTAAACAATAAGAGTATTAAAAAAAGCTTTTCCGTATATGATTGAATCGTAATCCTTTAGATGAATTATTCTACCGGATATCTTTTTCCTAACTTTTGAATACGAATCTATTATAAATATTTCTATAACGTTTTTTCCTTTTTTTCTTATCTTTCTCTTGATTTCATAACACTCAAGCATCTTTACCTCATCATCCTTAGGAATTAGTACTGAAGCTACTATATTCTCTTCTGATAACGTTTTGAGAAAATTTTCAATATTTTCATGCTTTTCATGAACTTTAACGAAACAAAACCTCGCATTTCCAATCCTCTTTACATATTTAAGAGAGTTTATAACCTCTTTATAATCGGTTTTTAACGAAAACAACATGCTTCTAATATTTTTTAGAGGTTTAACGCTTGCTTCATTACCCTTAAGTAATTCAATCGCCGATTCTATATCTAAGAGCTTTATATTTCTTTCAATCAAAAATCTTTTGAAAAATCCGGATACCTTGAGGAATACATTTCTACCATCATAGTAAAAAGGTTCTGATACCAATATCTTTTCGAGAAAATCTGTAACTTCATAACCGAGTTTATTCATCATATCAATAATACTTCCATAAATCGTATCTGAATCAATTCTTAAAGGATTCCCAGAAACGTATTTAAATTCAACAATAAAATTCTTCATATATAATTTTTAAATACTTAGCTAATAGGAATAATGTCTTTTGGAACTCTTCGTTATAATCACAGCTTATCATATATTTTGAGAGGGAACTACTTAAAAAGTTATAGAGATATCTAAACCTTTTGATTGATTTTGGAAACCTAACGAAGATGTTTCCATGCTTCATTTTATCTAAAATTTTAATCAAGAAGCTGTGAAGCATCGTTAAGCAATTCCTAGATAAGTTATAATCCTTAACATCTTTATATATCATAACAAGTAAGTTTGAAAATCTCTCATCATCTAATCTAAGGATTGAACCATCAACGTATATGAACAAATCTTTTCTGTTGGTCTTAAGTATTTCGACAAATTCTTTTAGTTTTGGTAGAATCAAACTTTCGTAATCCGTTTTGAGATGTATAACGTTGGAAATATTTTCCACGTTTTTGTATAGAAGAATTCCAAACTTATATACATCTGAGATAAAACCTATGGAGGAATATTTCCTTATATAATTGTTACATTTCTCACAAATGAACTCATGTTCTATTGCTTTATCACATACTTTACAATTACGTGTACCAATTCTTATGTTGAAAATTTTTGGCAAAATCGTTACGTTTTTGTAAAAAACTTTAGGTATACAGATGTTCATCGTTTCGAATATTTTTGTTAGATATCTTTCAAGAGTTCCTTTATCGAAATTCTTAATATGGAACGTATATGTATTCATTTTGTATCCTAAAAATTTCGCACCATGATTTTCAAGAAAGGAAAATAGATTTCTCCTCATTTCTTTAAAAATCTCGTATCTTATTGGTATAAAATTTTTGTTCAAAAATAAGTATCTCTCCAAATTATCGAACACCACTGTTATTCTCATACATAGTAATATTCTCCCAATTTCTTTTGATACCTATCCATTTTACTTCCAGGTTTATTAACTCTTGGTCTCTTCGTATCCTTATCCCTTCTAAAAGTTATATCAAGCGTTTTCAGAAATATGTTCATACCTTCTCTCATAGATAATGGTTTAGAAGCATATCCTCTTCTCTCAGGTTCTCCTGTAAACACTATTAACTTATCGGAAACGTAATCTATTAAGATGAGATCGTGATCTACAACGAAACATAAAGCCTTTCTTTTTTCAATTATTCTTCTTATAATTTTGGCAACGTTTAACCTTTGTTCTACATCGAGATATGCAGAGGGTTCATCTATCAGATATATATCCGCAGGTTTTGATAGGCATGCAGCGATTGCAACTCTTTGTAACTCTCCACCACTTAGGTTACGTAGGATTTTAAACCTTATATCTTCGATACCTAATTGTTTGTAAATTTCTGTATGGAAGAGTTCATCCTTTGGTATCTTCTTAAAAAATTCTTCAACGGTTAAATCCGAATCGAGTTTTATGTACTGTGGTTTATATGATACGGATGCCTTTCTTTCTATATCACCAAAATCTTGTTTTAATTCTCCAGCCAATATTCTTACAAAAGTTGTTTTTCCTATAGAATTAGGTCCAAGAATTCCGATTATTTCTCCTTTATGAAATTCTCCCGATTCTGCTTCAAGAGAAAAACCATCGTATGATTTCTTTATTTTTGTATATCTTAGGTAAATCTCGGGTTTTTCTTCTCTTAAATCCTTTCTTTCAAAAAATCTTATCGCTGCATCTCTGAATCTAACATTTTCGTCCTTTATATATCCTTCGAGATACATGTTTATACCTTCTCTCGTAGATTTTGGATTTGATACTATTCCATATACTCCAGGTTTTCCGTAAAGTATTACAACATTATCCGCAATATAATCCAGAAATATTAGATCGTGTTCAACAACTATAACAGTCTTTTCATCTTTTAATAGCTCTCTTATTATTTTTGCAATCTTTAATCGTTGAGATACATCCAAATAGCTGCATGGTTCATCAAATATATAAACATCGTAATCTTTCAAAAGGCATGCGGCAATTGCTAATCTTTGTAACTCTCCTCCACTTAATATTGTTACATCTCTTTCCATTACATTCTTTAGTTCCAATTTTTCAACCACTTTATCCACGTTTCCACCTAATCTTTCAAGAACATCCTTAACCTTACCTTTAACATACTTTCTGATCAAATCCACGTGTTGAATTTTATGAACAACTTTAATCTTTCCTTTGTATAAATTGTTGAAATAATCGTAGAGTTGAGTGTTCTTAAAAGTTTTAAGCACATTATTTTTATCGGAAGAATTCCTGCCGAAATTTGGTATGATCTCTCCTGAAAATATTTTTAGAAGTGTTGTCTTACCCAAAGCGTTTTGTCCAACAATACCAAGAGCCATTCCCTCTCTAAGGTATGGTATGCGATATAATCTGAAACCATTTATCCCATATTGATGAATCTTAAACTTATCATACTCATCTGGTAAAGATACGATACCAATTGCTCCAAACGGACATTTTTTAACACATAAACCACATCCGGAGCATAAGTTTTCCTTTATTATAGGTCTTTTCTCATCGTCAGAAAAAACTATGGCTTCCTTTCCAGTTTTTAACATGGGGCAATATTTGAGACATTCTCTTGAACACTTTTTTGGTTGGCATCGATCCTTTTTTAAAACTGCAATTCTCATATAACTAAACTACTATAATAACATCAGAGAATGGATGATTCATCATTTATCAGATTTCCTCGGCATCATCATCCAATATTGATTCTATTACTTAACATTATTTTAAACAATGTTTAACTTCATGTTTTCTATCAAAGAGTACAAAGTTACCTACAAGATCTATCGACTCATCGAATAATTAAGTATCATATACTTATAATTTAATTTTTTTATATAAATAATGAAGTATGAAATTAGATTTGCTGGATTTGGAGGACAAGGAATCGTAACAATGGGAATCATATTAGGTAGAGCTGCAGTAATATACGAAGGCCTAAATGCAGTTCAGACTCAAAGTTATGGACCTGAAGCAAGAGGTGGAGCTTCGAGAAGTGAAGTTATTATATCTAGTGAACCAATATATTATCCAAAAGTTCGTAAGCCAGACATTTTTGTATGCATGTCTACACAAGCCTTGGATAAATACATGAAAGATTTAAAGGAGAACGGTATTCTTATTTATGATTCAAGTATAATTAAAAACGAAATATTATCAAACAAATATAAAATATACAAAGTACCAGCAACCAAACTCGCTTTCGATATGTTTAAAAGAACGGTTGTTGCCAACATAATAATGCTTGGATTTTTAATTAAAATAACTAAGATAGTATCTTACGAGAGTTTAAAGAAAGCAATACTTGATGTTGTACCAAAAGGTACTGAAGAGATGAATATGAAAGCGTTGAATGTTGGTTATAATTTTAGTGAGAAAAAACAAAGTTGAAGTTTTACGATAAAAACTTTAAAAATTGATGTTAGATAATCGAAAGATAACTTTTAATCTAGATTTTGAATTTTTAGTAAAATAACTTTTTTTTAAAAAGTTAAAAGTTTTAAGAAAATAATAAAATGAAAAATCGGGGTGTATTATGGGAGAAATCTCGATATCTGCAGCTGATAGGATTATTAGAAAAGCAACTGGAATGAGAGTTAGTGAATCTGCGGCAAAAGCATTGGTGGAAATTCTCGAAGAAATAGGTACAAACATCGCCGAAAAAGCTGGTAAACTTGCTAAGCATGCAAGAAGAAAAACTGTAAGAGCTGAAGATATAAAGTTTGCTTATGAAGAATTGTATAGAAAATGAAATGCCCTCTCTGTAATAGTGAACTTCTGATAATAAAATACGATGAAAGATATGCAGTTCTATGTTTTAGATGTAAGATTAAGGAATCAATTCTTGCAAAATCTGATCAAGAAGCATATGAAAGATTTATTAATATTATAAATAATAAAATAAAAAGAATTCCAGACGAACTGAAAGGATTATTCAACGAAATAATCTTCATAAAGGATATTAAACAGGATTCAATTCCTTTTGGTAAAAGAGTTGAAGATCTGAATATTGATGAAAGATTAAAAGCAGCGTTAAAAATACTTGGAATTGATAGACTTTACAAATTTCAAGAAGAAGCTCTTAAAAAAATTTTAGAAGGAAGAAACGTCGTCATCGTCGCTCCTCCAGCAAGTGGTAAAACCGAAGCATTTTTAATACCAATTTTAAACAAGATTCTAAACATGAACAAAAGAGGTGTTAAAGCGTTACTTGTATATCCAACTAAAGCGTTGGCAAGAGATCAGTTGAGAAAGTTTAAAAACTATGAGAGAATTTTAGGTATAAGATTTGAAGTGTTTGATGGTGATACAAGTATAGAAGATAGAGAAAGAATATTCAACAACCCACCGGATGTTTTGATAACAAATCCAGACATGCTACATTATCATCTCAATACAAGATATAGATTCTTATTTACACGAATCGATTTTTTAGTTTTGGATGAAATTCACGAATATAAAGGGGTTCTTGGTACAAATGTATATTTTATTATAAGAAGATTAAAAAGGTTTAAAAAGTTTCAAATAATTGGTTCAAGTGCTACTATAAAGAATCCCAAAGAATTTGCATCCCAACTTTTCGGTGAAGATGTAGAACTAGTTAAAGAAGAGTTTGGAAAAAGAAAAATGAAGATATTAATGTTATATCCGAGAAAAAATTCCTATTCACTTGTTCTTAGGTTGTTGAAGATGTTTCACAACAGAAAAGTTTTGGTTTTTGCAAACTCGCATAGAGTTGCTGAGCTATTAACACTGATTGCAAAAAAATCCGGATTAAACGTTGATATACATAGAGCTGGTTTAAGTAAAGAACATAGGATAAACGTTGAAGCTTCGTTTAGAAATGGATCCTTGAAGCATGTGATTTCAACACCGACATTGGAACTGGGTATAGATATAGGAGATGTCGATATCGTTATAAGCTATATAATAAACTATACCAGACTTCTTCAAAGGTTTGGAAGAGCTGGAAGGAAAGGACAGTTGAGTTATGGTATTATTATACTCAAGGAAGATGATACCATATCAAATTATTATAGGAACTATCCGGAAGATTTCTTTTCAGATATAGAACCTATATACCTAGAGATAAAAAATGAAGATGTTGCATATTTCCAAATACTTGCTGCAAGTCTGGATAAATATATAAGAGAAGAAGAGTTCGATGATTTCAAATATATACTTGAGAAGCTTGTAAAAGAAAAGCTACTGAAAAAGGTTGGAAAGTATTATGTACCGGATGAAAAAAGGGTTAAGAGTATCGTTAGAAAATATAGTATAAGAAATGTTGGTGATAATGTTTTGATAAAGTATAACAACAGAATTATTGGTGAGAGAAATTTACCAATAGCTTTAAGAGAATTATATCCTAATGCAATATACATACATGGAGGTCAGATATTTAGAGTGAAAAGGTTCAATCTTAAAGAAGCGGAATTAGAAAAATATTATCGTGACAACATTAAAACGGAACCTTTGAGATATTCTATTCCTGAAATTATAGAAAGAATAGAAAGTAAAAAAGTTTTTGGTATGGAAGTTTCGTATTGTAAGTTGATGATAAATGAAATCGTATACGGATACGTTGAAAAGGAAGTGTTTTCCAACAAAACGATATCAAAAGAAATTTACGATGATGAGATAAGTTACAGCTATGTAACAAGAGGATTTGTATTCAAAGCTCCAAAGCTTGAAGAATATGATGAGGAAAAGGTTTCAGGAAGTTATCATGCTTTGGAACATGTGTTGATAGAATCGTCTGATATGCTTACAGGAAGTAGTAATAGTGAGATTGGAGGTATTGCGATGAGTAATGGGTTTATATTCATTCATGATGCATGTAAAGGTGGCAACGGAGTATCAAAACTTCTTTATGAAAGATTGGAAGATGCATTGATTCGATCGCTTAAAATACTTGAAGGATGCGATTGTAAAAGAGATGATGGATGTCCAAGATGCACGTATTCCTATAATTGTGGAAACAACAACAGACCATTATATAAAGTTGGTGCTATTGAGTTAATCAAGAGAATAATCTCAGGTTATGTAACAAGAGTTGAAGAATTATCTTTAGGAAAATATTACGTTTAGAATTAACATTTGCATCTCAACTTCTTATACTTACAGAAGTATCTAAAGTTTTTTAACCAATTTG
>JALTZH010000245.1 GCA_027051265.1 archaeon
GAATTTGTTTAAAAATACTTGGTGTAAAAACTGCGAAAGAACTTGCAGCTGTTATGGCAGCTGTAGGTTTGGCACAAAACTTTGCTGCATTGAGAGCATTGGTTAAGGAAGGAATACAAAGAGGCCATATGAAATTACATGCAAGACAGATAGCATTATCCGTTGGTTGTCCTTTACACATTTTAGATAAAGTAGTGGAGGAAATGATTAAAAACAATAATTTTAGTTATGATTTTGCAAAGATGCTTGTAGAAAGATATAAAAAAGAGGAATAGTATTTCTATTTTATATTAACTTAAGAAATTTACAAGCATTTTCATACGTTATCTTTTTAATTATCTCTCTTTCAAATCCTTCGGATTTTAATAGAACAGCAAATTTTGGCAATGCTAATATTTCAGATTTTGCCGAACCAGCATCTGAGTTTATCATAAATCTATCATAAAGCTTAAAATCTTGTACTATTTTTAATGCGGTTACAAAATCTAGTTTATATCCGGGTTGTATAGATAGTCCAATATAAAATTTTCGATCTTTTATTTTTTCAACAATTTCATACGTTGCATGATCTATAACCACTTGTGTCTCTTCTAAATCAACTTTGTCTATTATTTCTATCTCTTTTAACATAACGTCGAGTTTATTTTTTGCAGGTGTATGAACAACTACTGGAATTTCAAGCTCTTTTGCTATTTTTAATTGTTCTTCGAAAACTTTTTTCTCCATATCTGTATCATTATTCAAACCAATCTCTCCTATTACTTTTATTCCATATTCATTTATGATTTTTGGAAGTTTGTTTAATACTCTCTGATAATCTTTTGGAATCCCACAAGGATGTATACCTAATCCTATAAAGAGTTCTATGTTATTTACTGCTGCTCTTTTTCTTTCAGTTTTTAATATTCTCTCGAAATGATCGAAAACGACGTCACTTGTACTCATTTTGTATGGATCATGAGCCAATGTAAGTAGCCTTTCAATTCCAGAGATTCTCATTCTTTCATAATCTTCAAAACTTCTAACATCCATATGGACGTGTGAATCGAAGTACATAAAATTTAACGTTAAAATGAAAAATACAAGCAAATATCTATGAAGATATTATTTCTCTAAGAAATTTTACACCATTATTAGAGCTAAATAATGGAGGATTACGATCGATTATAACTCTGTTACGAAAATATTTGATTATCTTTCCGTTTAGCTTTTTCTCATATTCTTCTTTCTTTTTATAAATTAGGACTCCTCTCCTTTGCCATGCCGGTGTTTTTGCAAGATTTATTCCTTTTTGAAATAGCATTTCATGTAAATCTTTATATTTTTTTCCTTTAAGAATATTTGCGGCTTCTTTTCTTGAATAACCTTCTTCCAATAATTTATAAAAAGCATAAGAATTTATATGATTCCGCCAAGCTTCGTTTTGTCTTTCTATCAGATATGAGTAAATTTCATCATCGTTCACGCATATGATTTTCGAATCGAAAGGTAGTTCCTTTTTAAAAATTAAGGAAACTTTACTTGATACAATACTAGGAATTATGGAGTTCAACTTTTCCAATCTTCCTTTAAATGGTAAAGGCGGAAGAAAAAGAAAATTTATCTCATCAGAGAAAATAAACGCTAATCTTGGATTGAAATATTTGAACACGTATAAACTTGCTTCTATAAGTGCATTAATCAATCTTTCATCATATGGTTTTTTCAATTTTAACTCTTCAACTTTTTTTGAGAAATTTACACCATCAACACGTATGAATATTTTATGCTGAAAAGATATATTTGAAAATAATATCATTCTGGTGTTATAAATTCTCCCTCTTTAATTATAACAACATCTCGTATTGATTTTACAGCTTTGTATGGGATAATTATACCTCTTTTTTTACTAATACCAAGTTTTTCAACGATTTCTCTGGAAAGGTTTTCAATAACGATACCAAAAATATCTCCTCTATCTTTATATATTACTATATCAACCATATTTCCAATAAATTTTCCGGACTCATCATATACAGGTTTATTCTTAAGTTCGAAATATCTTACCATAATCTATATTAGAAAAATAACATCAAAAAATATTGTTGATTTTAAAATATATTATAAAAAATAAATAAAAAATTATATAATTTTTCATAATTATTTTATACTTTAATATAGATATCAAAAACCCAGTGATTAACTCTTGGAGCATAGCTTTTAACAATTCTTTTATATACTATTTCAAAATCTTTACTATAATGACTTAAAACATAATAAAGTCTTTCAATTTCTTCTCGTTCATTTTTTTCTCTTATTAACGTATGATAATGGATTATTCCCTCATTTTTAAGATATCTTATCGCATGTGGTATAAATTCGTACGTATTGAATAACCATCCCATTATTACTCTTGAAGCGAATTTTTTAACCGGTAATTCTCTATTATCAATATTTAGAGCAAGTACATTGTTTAACTTATTTAAAATTATGTTTTCCTTTAAGTATTTAAAAGCATCTAAATTTATATCTACAGCTATTACCTTTCTTGGTTTAGAGTGTTTTGCAATTTGAATAGTAAATTGTCCTATACCAGCAAACATATCGAGAACAACTTCCGAAGGGTTTGATATCGATGCCATTCTTTTTCTCTCAAAAGCATTTCCTAACGAAAACATAACCTTAGATACATCCATCTTATATAAACAACCATTTTCCTTGTATATCGTCTCCGTATTTTTCTTACCAGCTAAAATTTCAACAACAGGTCTTCGTGTAGTTCCAACTATTTTTTTTCTTAAAATAACGGTATCAACTTTATATTTTTTTAACAAATATTTTCCTATTTCATGTTTATTCTCATCATTACGTAACTCGACGATTAATATTCTTCCTAACTTTTCCAACTTTTTTATGTTCTCAAACTTCATTCTTGCTCTGAAGAGTTTCAGATTTTTTTGTGTAATCACCTTTTGCTTATATATGTGTTTAAGCTGTACTTGTAGTATTAAAATCAAATATGTTTTCAATTCCTCTTTTGATATAAATGTGCCCTCCCCGTAACACACCGCATCATTTTGAGTTCATACTACATCAGCGGTGCTAACCCTAGGGAGGGCTGTAGGGCACGAGGTTAACCCCGTCTCATCATATTCGACGGAGCCGCCCAACGTGCCCATTAAAAATAAATATTGTTTAACAACAAATTCTATCAAGAAAATATGCATAAAAAACAAACTTTAGTTGAAAAAATAATCGATATGATAAGAAAAAGACCTATGAGTTTATCTGACATAATTTTTGAATTGGAATTAGATAGAAAGACAAAAACAATGATGTTAGATTATATATTAAAGATTGAAAGAATTGCTAAACAAAAAGGCTGGAAGTTTATTGTATATGCTGCGGAATGTAAAAACTGTGGATTTCAATTCAAAAAGAGAATAAAACCACCATCTAAATGTCCGAGATGTAAATCTCAACGAATTATGGAACAGAGATATTATTTAAAAATATAAGAGTATAATACTTGAAACCGTAAGATATGTAATTGTTCCTAAAATATCGGATAACGTTGTTACAAACGGCGTTGAAACTATTGCTGGATCAAGTTTGAAATATTTTACTATTATAGGTAGAAGACCTCCATATATACAGCTTAAAGTTACAGCTGCAATTGCACCAAAAAGTATAGCTAGTGAGAGTTTAAAATTGCCAGAGATTAAATAACTTATAGGTAAAGCTATTAATCCAAGAGTTATTCCAATTAATATCCCTTGTATTAATTCTTTTTTAACTATTATCATACTATCTCTAATCGATATTTCTTCTAAAATTAGACTCTTAATGATTAACGTCGCAGATTGTGATCCAGCATTACCAGCACTGGCTAAAATTAAAGGTAAAAAAAATGTTAATGCAATAAATTTGAGAAGATTTTCTTCAAACGATTTGAGGTAGATACTTACAAGAATTTCACCAAGAAGTAGGCCAGCTAACCATATTATGCGTTTTCTGTATAACTTTAGAATAGATGATGTTTTATAACTTTCTTCTAAAAATTCACTACCACCTATTTTTATTATATCTTCTCCTCTTTCTTCATCAATTATTTCAAGAATATCATCATACGTTATAATGCCAATCAACTTATTATTATCATTAACAACAGGTAAAGCAGCTAGATTGTAATCTTTCATAAGCTTTGCAGCATACTCTTGATCATTCATAGGATTGACTTTTATTACATTTTTCTTCATAATCTCCTTAAGCTTCTTTTTACCATCAGCTAGAAGTAATTCTCTTAAAGATAAAACACCTTTGAGTTCATTTTTCTCATTTGTAATATATACATAATAAATTGTCTCAAATTTTTTTGCATTTTCTCTTATATATCTAATAGCATCATCTACACTAATGTTTTCATTTAAAGATATAAATTCTTTTGTCATTAAACTTCCAACAGTGCCTTTTGGATATTTTTCCAGTAGAATTAGTTCCTCCCTTTCCTTTTTTGGCAATGATTCCAAAAGTATTGTATGTAATTCTCTCGGTATTAATTGGAGGAGATCTACTCGTTCATCAGATTTTAATAACGCAAAAACTCTTATTGCTTTATCTAGAGGTAATTGAAGAAAAATTTCTGAACGATATTCTTCATCAATTTCCGGTAAAATATTTGCAATGGTCTCCTCTTTTAAAAGTTTTAGAACATTTGCTCTTATATTCTTATCTAGACGTAATAATTCTTCTGCAGCATCTTTAGGCATTTTTTTCTCAATTCTCTGAACAATATTCTCAATCATATAAATCTCCCATTTGTGCAAGAATTTATAATTAACTTTATCTCTCTATTACTAACTTGGTTCCGGTAACCTAACTGTTAAGTAGATGAGTATCGTTTAAATAACTCAGTCATTATTCAGTAAGTAGGAGTAAAGATTGTATAAGTTTATCTATAGAGTAAGATGGGTATAAATCTCAACGAAACTATATCTATCTAGATAAGATAACTCTTATCCATAAATATACCTTTATTCTAAAAAAATAACAAATTTTTACTTAAGGAAAACAACTCCAATATCAACACAGAAGTGTTCTTATTAGGTGTTGAAATCTTAAATTTTATTTAAAAATATACTTTAAAGAATAAAAATTTATATTATTATTTTTTAAATATTTTATGGCAACAGAGTTTAAACACATAGTTAGAATCGCAGATACAGATTTGGATGGAAAGAAAAAGGTTGCATATGCATTAGCAGGAATAAGAGGAATTGGAATAAGATTAGGACAAATAATATGTAAACTCGCAAAAATTGATTCCAATAAAAAATTGGGAGAATTAAGTGATGAGGAAATTCAAAGAATTGAAGATACGATTAAAAACCTACCAAAACTTGTACCAAGTTGGTTATTAAATAGACCTCGTGATCCATTTACTGGAAAAGACATGCATAAAGTTGCTGGTGATTGGGATCTTACAGTTAAAATGGATATAGAATTTCTTAAAACGATCAAATGTTGGAGAGGATTAAGACATGCTTTTGGATTACCTGTTCGAGGTCAAAGAACAAGGACAGGATTTAGAAAAGGAAGAACTGTTGGTGTTATGAGAAGAGCAAAAGGACCAAGAGCTCATGGTTCAAAACAAGAACAGAAAAAGAAATAGGTGATTAGATGGGAGATCCAAAAAAACCTAGAAAGTGTTATGACACTCCTAAAAAACCTTGGGATAAAGAAAGAATAAAACAAGAAGCTATTCTTATGAATAAATACGGGTTAAAAAACAAGAGAGAATTATGGCGTGCACAGACAATAATAAGAAATATAAGACATCAAGCTCGAAGCTTACTTGCATTACCTGAAGAAATTAGAGAAAAACAGTTCAAGTTATTGGTAAATCGTGTAAAAAGAATGGGATTAATTGATAAAGATGATATTAATATAGATGATATTCTTTCTTTAACCGTAGAGAATTTATTGGATAGAAGATTACAAACAATTGTTTACAAAAAAGGTTTTGCCAAAACAATAAAACATGCTAGACAATTAATTGTTCATGGTCATATTTGTATTGGAGAACGTCGCGTTACTAAACCCGGTTATCTCGTTGATAAAGATGAAGAAGATCTAATTAGATTATGTGAGGATTGAGGTGATGAAAATGGTAGAGAAAAAGAAAGAAAAGAAGAAAGAAAGATGGGGCATATGTTATATTTATGCAAGTTTTAACAATACAATAATTCACATAACCGATATAACAGGTTCTGAAACGATTACTATATGGAGTGGAGGTAGAGTAGTAAAAGCAGATAGAGAAGAATCTTCTCCATATGCAGCAATGGTCGCTGCTACAAAAGCTGCAGAGGAAGCATTAGCAAAAGGTATTACAGGTGTACATATAAAAGTTAGAGCTCCAGGAACACATATAAAAACCCCAGGCCCCGGTGCTTTACCAGCAATTAGAGCTTTAGCTAGAGCTGGATTAAAAATAGGAAGAATAGAGGATGTTACTCCGATACCTCATGATTCTATAAGAAGACCAGGTGGAAAAAGAGGTAGAAGGGTATAATGCTGGATAATATAAAGATTCTAGAAAAAAGCAACGATCATTTAATCTTTATTTTAGATAATATTGATTTATACATTGCTAATTCTATAAGAAGAGCAATTATTGCTGAAATACCAACACTTGCCATCGAAGATGTAATATTCTATGAGAATTCTTCATCTATTCATGACGAATTTATAGCTTTAAGGTTGGGTTTAATTCCTCTCATTGCAAAGATTGATGAATTTAATTTTAGAGACAAATGTGAATGTAATGGTAAGGGATGCAAAAGTTGTACCGCATATTTCAAACTAGAAGCAGAAGGACCAAAGACAGTATATTCACACGATTTAAAAGTAATTGAGGATGATAGAGTAATTGTTCCCAAAAATATTCCCATAATAAAACTTGGTAGAAAACAGAGACTCGTACTAGAGGCTGAAGCAATTTTGGGTAGAGGTAAAGATCACGCAAAATGGCAAGCTGGAATTGCAGCATACAAATATTATCCTGAGATTAGAATTAATTATGAGAGATGTACGTTATGTAAGAATTGTATAGAAGAATGTCCACGTAAAGTATTAAAATTAGAGGATGATAAAATAGTACTAAAAGATGTTATCAGATGTAATTTATGTAAAGCATGCGAGGAAGCATGTCCTGAAGAAGCATTGAATTTAAACGGAAACGAAAAAAAACTCATATTTAAAATAGAGGTTATAAATAAAAGCTATAAGCCTGAGGAGCTATTCATTAAAGCATGTGAAATATTAAAAGAAAAAGCTCAAGAATTAAAAAAGAAACTCTATTAAATTTAATATCATAGATCTTTCGCATATCATCCACTAACAATTATTGACTATATTTTTATTTTGTTAATTATTATTTTATTTATTAGGAACTGTAGTGCGGGGGTCGGATAGCCTGGCCAATTCCGCCGGTCTGAGGAACCGGTGGCGAAGAGCCTGCGTGGGTTCAAATCCCACCCCCCGCACATTATTGTTCAAATTTAATATTAAACAATTGTTTTAATAATAAAATATTTTTAGCAATTACTTTATTTTTAAATTTTAGGGATTTATATGATAGATATTGTAATCACATATATAGCTTTAGCTATATTTATTATAGGTATAATATATAAAATATATTCATGGTTAAAATCTCCAGTACCAGCATCAATAGGAATATATCAAGATTCCACTAGTGTAACAGATGCTATTAAGAATATAATAATTGATGTTATAACTTTTAGACCTATACTCCGATTTAAAGGAAATCTAACCCTATGGCTTGGTGCTTGGTTCTTTCACTTAGCTTTAATATTTACACTAACTGGACACTTTGCATTCTTTTCAGGATTCTACGAAAAATATCCACAAGTTGAAGCTTTAAGACCAATATTCAAAGGTTTCGTTACAGTTGTATTACCAATAACACTCATATATCTCCTAATTAGAAGATTGGTACATCCAGATATGAGATATATATCAACGGGAGCAGATTACTTTGCTCTTCTATTATTGCTTGGAATTGCTTTTTCAGGAATTGGGATAACGTATACATTGCCAGAGGAAGCAAAACTCGAAATAAAGAATTATGTTGTAGGTATATTAACGTTCAATCCTATTGAAATGCCACCATATCCAGTATTTTGGGTTCATTACACTCTTGTACTGATCCTTCTGATTTATTTCCCCTTCAGCAAGCTTATGCACTTGT
>JALTZH010000246.1 GCA_027051265.1 archaeon
ATATTATATATTCAACCTTTATCCCAAAGTTTTTTGCTAAATTTTTCTCAACTTTAATCATTAAATTAATATTTTATGTTGGAATCTAAAATAGAAATTAGAATGATAGGTCATATTCTAGAGAGACAAATAATTTTTAAACTTGCTGAGATAATAAAAGACTTAGACGTTGAAATAATGCATGTAGATGTAAGTTTCGCAGCATTAAAGGCAGGGATTGAAGAAAGGATGCCAAGTGTTATGACGTTTTATTTAGTTGGAAAAGAAGAGGATAGAAAAAAAGCATTGGAGAGAATAATAGAGCTAGCGAGAGAAAATGATATAAAAATAGATTACATAAGAGAAAAAAAATGATAAAGATAAAAATATGTGGTATAACAAACGTGGAAGATGCGATCTATTGTTCGAAATATTCAGATCTCATAGGTGTTATAGTAGACGTACCAGTAGATACACCGAGAAAAATTGACAGAAAAAAAGCAAAAGAGATTTTTTCCAAAACATTATTCGTTGAAAAGGTTGTCGTTCTCATGCCAAAAAGTGTTGAGGAAGTTGTTGAAATCGATAGATATTTAAAACCTGATTATATCCAGTTACACGGAAATGAAACAATTGAAATGGTTAAAGAAATTAAAGATAGCATTAATGCCAGATTAATAAAAGCAATAATCGTTAAAGATTATGATGCAATTGATGTTGCTAAATCTTATGCAAGATATGTTGATGCTATTCTTTTAGACAGTAAGAAAGAAAGCTATGTTAGAGGCGTAACACATAACTGGCAGATATCAAAAACCATTGCTAAAAAAGTTGATGTACCAGTTTTTTTAGCCGGAGGGTTAAACGTAGAAAATGTTGTGAATGCAGTAAAGCATGTAAATCCTTATGGTATCGATATTTCATCAGGTGTTGAAGAATATCCTGGCAAGAAAGATCACTTAAAAGTTAAACTTTTATATGCAAGAATTCAAGAATTCATAGTAAAGATGATAAAGGAGAAAACGTTTTAATATGAATATACGGTTAAAAATTATTAAATCTTAACTTTAAGTTTTAGTTTATGAATTTTTGTGATAGAGTTCCCGACTCCTAAGAGAATAATATAGTTAATATTGAGAGATAGATTCAGCAAGAATCTTAAGATTATGAAAATTTTTATATATAGGTGTTGCAAATATTACTAAATCTATTCCAATTTTTTTATATAATTTAAGTTTGTCAAGAATTTCATTAACATCACCAGATATCGTAAAATTTTCTATAAGAAACTTTTCATAACGTTTTATTTCTGTTAAATCTTTCTTGTTTAGAGCTTTTTCTATAACTGATTTTATTTCAATTAAATCAAAATCTTCAAGAAAACTTTTCGGATATCCTGTTAATATGTAAGCGGCAGAGAGTATTAAATCCATGTAATTTTTTTCATCGGGTAAAATTAAAGATGGCGCATAACAAGCTTTTAAGATATCTTTTTTTCTAACATGTTTAAGAGCCCATTTTATATACTCAGGATGAGAATAATTTAGTAAAATTCCATCGGAACATTCGGATAGAATTGTGATCGATCGTTTACCAGATGCTCCAGATAGTGTTTTTATACCAAAACTTTTCAATTGTTTTATACATCTTTTTA
>JALTZH010000247.1 GCA_027051265.1 archaeon
GATATAGATATAAACATATTTGAAGAAGAAAATATGCTGGCTATTAAATATATATGTAAAAATGAAGAAGAAGCTAAAGAAATATTTACGAGCTTAAAATCAATCTTCTTTCAATACTAATAATTATGAGAATTATATAGTTTAAACGTAGTTATTTCTTCTTAACTCTTACCCTAAGAATTCTCTTCCTAAAAGTTTTCTCAACAACATAAATAGCGTTATCATCTTCTATTTTTTCGTTTGTTTCTGGTATTCTTCCAAATAAGAAGAGAAGATATCCTGCTAGTGTATCATATTCTCCTTTAGGTATCTTTATACCAGTAATTTCCGAAAACTCTTCTATATCAATATTTGCATAAACACTGTATTCCTTTTCTGATATCTTTCTTACTCTTTCTTCTCTCTTTTCAAGCTCATCCTCAATTTCGCCAACTATTTCTTCTATTATATCTTCAAGTGTTACTATGCCTGAGACTTGACCATATTCATCTATAACAATAGCCATATGAATTTTTTTCTCCTGCATTTCTTTTAGTAAATGTGCAATCTTCTTATTTTCTGGAACGAATATTGTCTTTCTAACAACATCTCTAACCTTTTTGTTAAAATTTTGTACCCTGAGAATATCCTTTATATAAACAATGCCAATAATATTATCTATATCTCCATCATATACTGGAAGTCTTGAATAATTTGTTTTAAGCATAAGTTCATATGCATCTCTAACAGTTCTATTCGCTTCTATTGCTGTAACATCAGTTATTGGTATCATTATATCCTTAACGTATTTATCTCCAAATTTAAATATTGATTTTATAAGTTCTTCTTCACTTTTCTCTATAACACCTAACTTTTCACCTATTTCAACAAGTTGTTTTATTTCATCTTCTGAAACAATTGGGGCTCTTTCTTTAACTTTTCCAACCAGTGGTTTTACGGTATGTACTAGTATATTTACTAAAGGTGAAAATATCATGAATACACCATACACGTATTTATAAATACGTATAAGAAACATTTCAGGATTTCTTATAGCTAAATTTTTAGGTATTATTTCACATAGATATATTATCAACAAGGTTACTATTAATACGAATAAACTCATAATTTTTTCGTTAAAAAATTTAACACCTACATACGTTGCAATTGAGGCTATAAGAATATTTACAACATTATTTGCTACAAGAATACTTATTATAACACGATCTTTCTCATTGAGTAGTTTAAATATCCTTTTATCCTTTTCGTTAAAAATTGTTCGAACTCTTATTTCATTGGAAGCGACGATACACGTCTCTGAAAAAGATAGAAGAAAAGAGTTTAAGAAAAGTAATACCAAAATAAGAATATATTCAAACATTTATTCTTTTTTCTCTTCAATTAGGATCGCGTTGACAACACCATCTTGTCCAGGCCTTGAAGTTACGATTGCCTTACCCATTTCTGTCATGATTATTGTTCCTTTAGTTATAATTCCACGCTTTGAGTACTCTCTATTAGAAGGATTTTCAACAACACTTATAATTTTAACTTTTTTTGTAACGTTTTTATTCTTATCCGTAACATTGGCATAAAGAACTTTAACGGCTCTGACTTTTTCTCCACCACCTTTTGTTCTTATAATTTTTCTTGTTTCTTCACCCAACTTTGTTTCTGTAGGTTCCCTATGCATTTCATATTTTCTTCTTTTTCTATGAGGTTTCCTTCTACCACCTGTTATTTTTCTTTTAATTCCAGGCCATATAGCCATAAAAGATTTGAAAATTTTTTAATTTTAAAATGATAGAAGAATTGATAAAAAAGGAAAAGAAATATCTAGCAAACGTTTATAAAAGATTTAAAGTTGCATTTGTTAGAGGAAAAGGTGCTTATCTATACGACATAAATGGAAAGAAATATCTAGACTTCCTAGCAGGTATAGCAACAGTAAATCTTGGACATTCAAACGAATATATAGTTAGAAGAATTTGTGAGCAAGCGGAGAAGATTATTCATACATCAAATTTGTTCTATATAATTCCACAAATTGAATTGGCTGAAATTTTATATAACATAAGTAAAGGCTATAAGAGTTTCTTTTGTAATAGTGGTACCGAAGCTGTTGAAGCTGCGATAAAATTAGCAAGAAAAGCAACTGGTAAAAAAGAAATAATATCTACTTATAACTCGTTTCATGGTAGAACTCTTGGAGCATTATCAGCTACGGGTCAAGATGTTTATAGAAAACCTTTTGAACCTTTAGTTCCAAAATTTAAGCACGTGAGATTTAACGATGTCGAAAATATAAAAAAAGCAATCAGTAAAGATACGGCTGCTATAATACTAGAACCAATCCAGGGAGAAGGAGGAATTATTGTACCGGATGATAATTATTTGAAAGAGGTTAAAGAAATATGTGAAAAAAATAACGTATTACTAATCTTAGACGAAGTACAAACTGGTATGGGTAGAGTGGGTGAGTTCTTTGCCTATATGCTATACGATGTAGATCCAGATATCTTTTGTTTAGCAAAAGCATTGGCAAACGGATTTCCAATCGGTGCAATGTTAGCAAGACCTGAAATTATGAACAAATTTGAATACGGAGATCATGCATCAACGTTTGGTGGAAATTTTCTCGCATGCATCGCTGCTAAGGCGTCAATCGAGTATATTCTTAAACACAATATATTAAATAATGTAAAAAATATTAGTAAATATATATTTAAAAAATTAGAGGAAATTAAGGATTTAGATATAGTTAAAGAAGTAAGAGGAAGGGGATTAATGATAGGTATAGAACTTAAAGAAAAAATTGGAAGAGAGATTGTTGAAAAATGTTTGGAACATGGATTAGTAATAGGCGTTGTTCATGATAATGTCCTCAGACTTTTACCTCCATTAATAATAGAAAGAAAACATGTTGATTTTGCTATAAACGTACTGAAAAAAATATTGAAGGAATATTAAAAAAGTAAAAAAATTTTACGTAAATAAATTTTACTTTAATAATATGACGGGAAAATTAGCCATTGTTCTCTTATCTGGTAATGTTGAAAAACTTGCTGCTGGTGCAATTATAGGAGCTATGGCTGCGCAATACGGTATGGATGTTAAAATATTCGCTTCGATGAATGCCCTTCTAGCATTTAGAAAAGAAGCATTGGAAAAGAAAGAATTTATAACAGAAGGTGTTGCTGGTAAAGTTATACTTGAAAAATCAAAAGAAAGTATTGTAGATATGCTTAAAAAAGCAAAAGAAACTGGAAAAATGAAGATATATGCATGTTCTATGATAATGGACATGATGGGATTAAAAAAAGAAGATCTCGTAGATATTTTTGACGATGTTGTTGGAGTAGCAACATTTCTCAGTGAAGCTGAAGGATATCAAATTCTAATATTTTAAAAATAGTTTATTTTTTTTAATTTTTTATTTATACTTTAAATAAACCTTTTTTAATTATAAGATAATGTAACAATAATCCTATGAAAAATGCATATGCTAGATTGGATATCAATGTTATACCTAACATCGCTAATGCAATGAAGAATTCCTTCTTATCTTTCAAATCCTTAATCATCGTCATAAGTTCAGCTCCAGCAAAAAATAATAACACTCCTAAAATTGAGAAAGGTATTAACTTAAGGATTTCTACGGAATATTCTCCAAACATTATAGCGATGGCTAAAAATATACTTCCTATTATTATATTGTTTCCAGCTGTTCTTGCTCCAAATTTATAATGCGCAGCTAAGCCACCAGCTCCGTGACACATTGGCATGCCTTTTAAAATAAACGATGCTATATCTGCTAATCCTTGGCTTATGGATAAAGATTTATAAGTGACTTTTTTTGCTCTTTCACCAAAGTAGTTCTTTGCTAAATCGTGTTGTGCAATTATCGCATTACCTATTGTCATTGGCAACTGTGGTATCACGAGTAAAAACAATGCTGTAAGAAAATCACTAACCGTAAGATTTGTTGACATAAAAATTGGTTCTGGTAAATTTATTCCAATATTTATACTTTGAGGTTTTCCAAATATTAAACCTATAATAAACCCCATTATAACTATTATAAGAGCTGCAGGTAACTTTCTATTTTCAAGTAGTATAAACGTTATTATCAATGCAATTATTCCTATTAAAAAATAGAGAGAGATACCAAAAAATGAGTATTGGTGGAGATATAATTGAAATTCCGCAACAATATGTTGTTCTGGTGGTGATAATATAAATCTCAGACCCTGTAAAAATAATGCAGTTCCAACACTTATCTGTACTCCTCTTACAACAGTTTTTGGTACATATTTTCCTAAAGATATTAAACCTGTTATACCTAAAAACACCAATATCATACCAATTAATAAAGCACTTGCATAAATTATATTCGGAGTTATTACATCATAATTTGCTATAGCATATGCACCTATAACTTTCATAGGTTGAACTGGAGTAGGTACTTTAAAATATATTCCAGATAGTATATAGAAAACACCAACCATAAATAACGTACCTGTTGCTGAAATACCGTTAAGTAATATCATTCCAAGAGCTAGAGGTAATAAAGTACCAAGATCTCCAAGAGAGCCGGATAATTCCATTCGATCAAACTTGTAATGTTTTCCAATTTTTACCCCATAATATAATTTTATCATTTTTTAATTCCTTTATAAATATTATTTTTTATAAGGTTTAATATTAAAAAAGTAATAAAAATAAAATTTATAATAAATAAAGCATTGTATTAAAAGAAAAATTATTATAAAATATATAACATTTTTTAATATTAGATGAATTTCTTTACTTCTACAATACTACCTTCTTTAACATCATCACTTGGTACCAATAATGCAATATTTTTTCCATCATCTGCAGCCAAAATCATTCCTCTGGATTCTATACCAAAAAATTTAACTGGTTTAATATTGGCAACTATTACCACTTTTTTTCCTATGAGTTCTTTCTTATTATAATATTTCTTGATACCAGCAATTATTTCTCTTATAGAAAAACCAACATCTACTTTTATCTTATATAGTTTTTTACTTCCTTTAATTTCTTCTACATCTAAAATCTTACCAATAACTAGTACAGGCTCTTCTAACTTTCTCATAAATTATTTTATACGTTCCCTTATTAAAAATATTCTATTTATTCCTTGAATCATTGCTTCAACACTTGCCATAACTATATCTTCTCTAACCGCTCTACCTATCGATTTTATACCTCTCTGATCTTCTAAAATAACGGTAACACTTGCAAGTGCATCACTTCCACCAGAAATTGCTTCAAGTCTATATTCGACAAGTTTTATATCTTCAACTTCTTTTATAACTCTTCTTATTGCTTTTATTGCTGCATCTACCGGACCAACACCTGTATCTGATCCTATTAAAGTTCTATCTTTAAACTTTATTTTAACACTAGCAGTTGGTATGACTTTATTACCTGTCATAACGGCAAGTTCTTCTAACTCTACAAATCTTTTATCTTCCAATCCTCCTATTAAATCTTCAACTATTGCCTGCAAATCGGCTTCGGTTACTTTCTTACCTTTATCTCCAAGTTCTTTTACACGATCGACAACTTTTTGTACTTGTTCTTTAGTTAATTCGTAACCCATTTCTTTCAAAAGTTTTTCCAATCCATGTATACCGGAATGCTTTCCTGCTATAATTCTTCTCTTATGTCCTATCATCTCAGGTTTTACAATTCCTGGTTCAAATGTTTCTGGCTTCTGTACAACGCCATGCGTATGTATTCCGGATTCATGACTAAATGCATTATCTCCAACAATAGGATAATTCGGCATAACCTTAATTCCTGTTAATCTTTCGACAAGTTTTGATGTCTCATAGAGATATTCAGTTCTTATATTTGTTTTTATATTGTAAAGAGAATGTAATATCATTACAACCTGTTCTAATGATGCGTTACCTGCTCTTTCTCCTAGTCCATTGATCGTTACTTGAACACCATCAGCTCCAGCAAGTACAGATGCAACAGAGTTCGCAACCGCAAGTCCTAGATCATTATGACAATGAACATCTATTGGTATTTTTACATTTTCTCTTATCAATTTAACTATGTTAAACATTTTTTCAGGAGAAGCAATTCCTACAGTGTCTGGAATGTTTATTATATCAGCTTTTGATTCTTCCGCTACTTTAAATACGTTTATGAGAAATTCAATATCAGTTCTTGTAGCATCCATTGCTGAAAATAAGCATTTAACACCATGTTCTTTAACATAGGATACCATCTCAGAAATTATGTTTAAAATTTCTTCTTTGGATTTTTTTATCGTATACTTAATCTGTATATCACTTGTTGGTATAAATATATGAACAATATCAACATCACAATCAATTGCAGTATCGATATCTTCCTTTTTGCATCTTGCTAATCCGCAAATCTTTGAATTCAATCCAAGCTTCTTTATTACTTTAACGGCTTCTTTCTCTCCTTTAGTTGCTGCAGGAAATCCTGCTTCTATTATATCAACTCCAAGCTTATTTAACTGTTTTGCTATTAATACCTTTTGTTCAATGTTTAAGGCAACTCCTGGTGTTTGCTCCCCATCTCTAAGGGTTGTATCAAAAATTCTTACACGAGATGGTGGTTTAAATTCAGTGTTGTAAAAAGCAAACACCTTTCATAAATAATAAAAAATTTAATTAAATATTTTATGAAAATAATTCTTGCACATACACCTGATGCCGATGATGCTTTTATGTTTTACAAATTAGTTAAGAGTAAATTTTGTGGAAATTTCTATTTCGAACATATATTCAAAGATATCGAAAGTCTAAACGTGGATGCATTCGAAGATAAATATGATGTAACAGCAATATCTTTCCACGCTTATGGATATGTTTCAGATAAGTATTTCTTATCTTCAGCAGGATCTAGTTTTGGTTTAAAACGTGGTCCTGTAATTGTTTCAAAAGAAAGATTTAAAGATATTAAAGGATTAAAAGTTGCAGTACCTGGAAAGTATACAAGTTCTAGAGTTTTGTTAAAATTCTATGAAAAGAATGTTAAAGAAATATTTATACCATTTGATAAAGTCTTCGAGTATATTATTAAAGATATAGTCGATGCTGGTGTAGTAATACATGAGGGCATGTTAACATATAGCAGGTATAAATTAAAAAAACTATTAGATTTAGGTGAATTCTGGTATGAACAATTCAAATTACCAACTCCACTTGGTGGTGTTGCAATAAGCAGACGTTACGGAACTATTATAGCTTCAAAATTAAAAAAATGTATCTACGATAGCATTTCATACTCGATGAAAAACTTTAACGAAGCTTTTAACTATGCTATTAAATTTTCAAGAGAACAGAATGAAAAAATTGTTAAAGACTTTATAAAAATGTTTGTAAATGAATTAACATTGGATGTTGGAGATTTAGGTAGAAAATCTATAAAAAAACTACTTGAAATTTCTAAAGAACTAGGTTTTATCAAAAATATAAATCTTGAAGTAATATAATCATGCGGGGGGTGGGATTCGAACCCACGACGGCTCTACGCCATGGGATCTTGAGTCCCACGCCTTAACCTGGCTCGGCCACCCCCGCATAGAGGAAATTAATCCTTTACCATAAATTTCTATATTAATGATAACAACATTTATGAATAAAAAAGTTGCTGTTGCTGGTAGTTTCACAATATTTCATCTTGGACATATGAAATTATTGGAAGAGGCATTCAAAATAGGCGATGAAGTTATCATAGGAATTACATCAGACAAATACATTAAGAAAAAAGGATATAATGTTGCTTTTAATTTGCGAAAAAAAGTTGTTGAAGATTTCGTCAAAAAATTTAAAAAAAAATATAAAATCATATCAATAGATGGCCCATATGATTATGTTACAGAAGCTAAAAATCTCGAAACAATAGTTGTCTCCGAAGAAACTTATACGAGAGCTTTAGAAATAAATAACATAAGAATAAAAAAGGGATTAAAACCATTGGAGATTTATGTGGTTAAGATGGTTTTAGCCAAAGATGGAAAACCGATATCATCTTCTCGTATAAAAAGAGGTGAAATTGATATTTATGGTAATATTCTTAAAAAGTAAGTTTTTGGTAGATGAGTGGGAGTTTTTTTGGCAGGGAGGAGATGTTGTCGATGATAATGAAGGAACCTTGGGGGAAGATACGGAATATGTATTCTGGGGCGTGTTTATCGATTG
>JALTZH010000248.1 GCA_027051265.1 archaeon
ATAGCTTCTCAACTTATAAATCTTGGTATAAGAAAAGGGGATGTTATATGGATTGATGCAGATACTGGTCGTATTCATAAAGCTGGAAGAGCAAAAGGTGAAAAAAAATATGATATTGATGTCTATTCCGTAGAAATACCTTCGGGAAGAGTTAAAAAAGAGAAGGAGATCATAAATACCTTTACACTACATGATTTGGATTATTCGTTACTTTTACAAAAAGCATCAATAACATCTCTCTTTGGATTTTTAAGTGAAAGAGAAATAAGTAAGGAAATAAGAGAAACCGTTGATGAAGAAGTAAAGAAACTTGTACAAAAAGGAAAGGCATCTATAGTTCCTGGATTATTATTCATAGATGATGCGCATATGCTTGATATCGAGGTGTATAGCTTTCTAACAAGGGCGATGGAATCCGATTTATCACCGATATTTGTTTTAGCTACAAATAGAGGTGTAACAAAGATAAGAGGTACAGATTTGGAAGCTCCGCACGGCATGCCTCTCGATCTATTAGATCGTCTACTTATAATAAAAACAAAACCTTACTCTGAAGATGAGATTAGGGAGATAATAAAAATAAGAGCTGAAGAAGAGGAGGCAAATCTTGATGAAAATGCATTACAAGAGTTGGTTAAAATAGGTGTTAGAACAAGTTTAAGACATGCAACTCAATTGATATGGCCAGCCAAGATAATAGCAAATAGAGAAGGAAGGGATTTAATAACAAAGGAAGATATTAAAAGGGTAAGTAATCTTTTCATCGACATAAAGGAATCTGTAGAATATGTAAAACAATTCGAAGAGATGTTTTTAAAATAGTTTCTAATCAGCTGGGCAAGTCATCATCACCTCTCAGATACTTGCACCTTCATCATTGATTTTTCGTTTCTTAATTTTTCAGCAGCATTTTTCATATATTCAACTAATATATTAACCAATACTTTTAATAATAAATACCTAGCCCCTTTTAAATTTTCTTGTACTATTTTTTTAATCCAATATATATTATGTTCAAAACATGTTATAAATAATTCTTTATGATAATCTTTTATCATATCTAATTTGAACCAGTGTTTATCTTTCATATATCCTAAAGGTACAAAGAACATTGGAACTATAAGACTTTTATATGGTCTGAGTTCCTTTATAAGTTCTATTGTTTCAATTATATCTCTTTCTGTTTCATGAGGTAGTCCTGTAATTAGTGTTGCTGCTGGTACTATATTGTTTTCATGCATAATCTTAAAGGATTTCAGTACAATTCTCTTCCATTCTTCCACTGGGTATGGTTTTGATTTTCCTGGCATTATTTTTTTTGCTAATTCTACAGAACCAGTTTCTAAACCTACTTCAACACCAATAAAAGTCTGATTTTCATCATAAATTATGTCAGAGAGTTTTTTAATCAATCTATACCTCTCCTCAGCATATAGTACTGAAGCTAAACTAACATGTGACCATCCTATACAATTATAATATTTCTTAACTAATATATGTAGTTTTAAAAGTTTTTCAGGATTTATTTCATATCCTTTTGCTCCATAAAGTAAAACATCATCAGAATGTAATATTCCTTCTTTTATCCCGTTTTCTACGTTAACTTTTAACTCTTTCTC
>JALTZH010000249.1 GCA_027051265.1 archaeon
TTCTAATAATTCTTCAAGTATATGTTCTAAATCTTTATAGGATATTTTTTCAACTTTGCGGGCTATTAAAATTTTTTCGTGATAAGTTTTAGTAGTACCTTCTTCTGCTGTAAGAAGTTCTTCAAACAACTTTTCCCCTGGACGAATGCCTGTAAAAACTATATCTATATCATGATATGGTTTTAATCCATGCAATTTTATAAGTTGTTCTGCGAGATTAATTATCTTTATAGGTTTTCCCATATCCAATACAAACACTTCTCCTCCTTTCCCCATAGTTGCTGCTTGGAACACTAAAAGAACCGCTTCCTGAATAGTCATAAAATACCTTTTCATTTCTGGATGTGTTACAGTAAGTGGTCCTCCCTTTTTTAGTTGCTCTAAAAATATTGGAACCACACTTCCTCTACTTCCTAAAACATTTCCAAAACGCACAGATATAAACTTTGTTTTCCCAAGTTCATTGAAAGCTGTGCATATAATTTCTGCAAACCTTTTTGTTGCACCCATGACACTTGTTGGATTTACAGCTTTGTCTGTAGATATATTGATAAACTTCTCTACCCCAAAGTTTACAGAAGCTTGCGCTAAGTAATATGTTCCAAATATATTTGTTTTTATAGCTTCTTCAGGAAAATATTCCATTAGTGGCACATGTTTATAAGCAGCTGCGTGAAAAACAATATCAGGTTTATACTCTCTAAAAATTTGAAATATTTTGTCTTTATCTCTAACATCTCCAACAACAGGAATTAGTTTAACTTTTGATTTATCATAATTTAAATCTATAAGAAGGTTATTTAACTCGGTTTCATCTATTTCATACATTATTATAGACTTAGGATTAAACTTTAAAGCTTGCTTTACTATTTCACTTCCTATAGACCCTCCAGCGCCGCTTACGAATATTGTTTTATCTCTAAAAAAATTACTTATCTTGTGTTCATCTATTTTTACAGGTTCTCTGCATAGCAAATCTTCAAGTGATATATCTTTAATCTTAATATTCAACTCATTATCTGTATTTTCTAAAATTGAAGGAACTATCTTAATATCTTTTATATTTAAGTTTTTTAATTTCTCATATATTTTTCTAATTTCCTTATAATCCTTTATTAAATCCTTTCCGAAGATTTTCACGTTACAATAATCCGGTTTGATTATGGTTGCCAGGAGATTTAGAAACGTTGTTTTTCCAGAACCATTTGGGCCAAGGATTAGCAATGACTCTCCCTCATTTATCTCTATACCTTCAATATCCAATACGAATTTTCCATAACTCTTAACGATTTTTTTTATTTCTATCATACCTTATATCTCAGTAAAGCTCCTATTCCTCCGAAAGCTAGGAATTGCATACCCTCCTCGGTTTCCGTTGATATTATTTCAACTTTTGCTCCGGTTTTTTCTGATAATTCCGATAATTCTTCGATTATCGTTTTATAACTTTCGATTTCCAATGTATTCGAATTACATTTGGGACATGGTGTCGATGATAATCTTCTTTCAAATTCTTCCAAATTTTCCACGGTTAAATATTTCTCATACTTACAATTCTTACACGAAATTTTTACCCTATATTTCTCGTATTTTTCCGAAATTAGAACGATATCAGCA
>JALTZH010000250.1 GCA_027051265.1 archaeon
CTTGTAACAATTCCAACATTTCCTCTTTTAAAAATGTTTGACGGCATTATACCCAACTTACTTCTCTCTACATTTATTATACCAGGCGTATTTGGACCTATTACTTTTTTCGCTTTCTTTTTAGCACGTTCTCTTATTTTTATCGTATCTTGAACAGGTATGCCTTCCGTTATAATAACTACTAAATCAAGATACTCTATTGCTTCAAACGCAGCATCTTTTGCATATGGTGCAGGTACAAATATTATACTTGCTTCAGCTTCCTCTTTTTCTAATGCTTCTTCTATTGTGTTATATACGGGAACATCATAGATACGTTCTCCACCTTTTCCAGGTGTAACACCAGCTACGATTTTCGTTCCATACTCTAACATCAGTTTCGTATGAAATCTACCTTGTCTACCGGTGATTCCTTGCACTATGACACGAGTATCTTCATCTATCATAATTAATATAGTATTTTTTCAACAAATTTCTTTCTAAAAAAAAATTTATAAAACATATGGATTTAACCGAATATATTAACAATTTAGTAGAAAATAAAAATGTTGAGGAGCTTGATTGTTTATATTTAATACTAAGATATTCAGCAGAAGGACATGATGTTGAACATATCGATAAAATTATAAAAAAGATAATCTCTGTAAAATTATACCCGTTGAAAACATATCTCGATGTTAAGAAAAAACTCGAAGAATTTAATTTTTACGAAAAAGGTGGATATGAGAGGAGAGAAATTGGTGAAAAGTTTTGTGATATAATAAAGCCCTATAGGGAAGAACTTCTGAAGGAAAAAGCTGATATAAAGTTCTTAAGTCAATACTCAAAAAAATTGTTGTTCATCATACTAAGAGCATTAAAAACAGTTAGAGAGTCAATTAGACTTGATGATTTATTAAATATTTATAAATTTCTATTTCTGGAAAAATTAGAAGGAAAAATATTGAAATTAACTATAGATGAATTTTAAAATACCATAGTTCCCATCACCTCATCTGTTGATAGATGTTGAAGGAAAGTAGGATGAGAATAATCTTAACAACCAAGCATTTTCTGCTTACAGCTCTTATAAACTTCAATTCGAAGTTTTCAGTCACAGAGAATAGGATTTCAATTTTCCTCCTAACTCTGGAGAGGAATCTGTAGTATTCCGCTTCCTCGTTATTTTTTATCATGCTTTTTCTTTTCACTGCAATGAATACAACACTTCTATTTTCCATTTCTTCAGAGAACTCCTTACTTATGTATCCCTTATCAGCAACAACAATTTCACTTTTCATTCTTTCTGTGAAATCTTCTTTTTTCTCTTTTAAAACGGATAAACCGTGTTTTTTGCTGTATCAATGTAAAACAGGTTCAGGAACTTTCCATCCATAATGCAGGTTATCTTATATCTGCAGTAAAATCTTTTTTTAACGGGTTATAGCCTATTGACTTCTCCTCTCTTATTATACTCGATTTCTTTCTATTGGTTTGGAATCAACAATCTTTATCTCGCCTTTAGACAGTTTTTCAAAAACAAAGTTTAAAACCCTGTATAATAATTCCTCGTACCTGTTAAGCCTCTCAATAAACTTCTTGTATCGAATTCTCAGAAATAATTTGAGATCTT
>JALTZH010000251.1 GCA_027051265.1 archaeon
TTACTTTATATTTCATATTATCTTTGATATTTAAAATAGATCCAAGATATCCTGTAATGGCAGCTATAGGATGTCTTATTCTCGCAGCAATGTTATTAGCTTTTGGTAACGAAACTTTAGCGAACAAAATCGCCATCTATGCGTATTATTTTTTGGTTGTAGGTGTGTTGCTTAATATTGTTGAATATATAAAAGAAAAAAAATAAAAATTTTAAATTACCGTTTCTTAACGTATTTTAGATAATATATTATAATTGCTATAATTACTACTATTATAATTATTATTACTATAATTCCAATAGGTATTCCTGGTCTTATAGGTTTAACTGAGAAACATTTTTCTGGAGAACTTGCTTTGTTACCAACTTTATCATAAGCTGTTATATACCAACAAACACTTTTACCAGCAAATCTTTCTTCCGCAACTATTGTAAATTCACTAGTATCCTCTTTTCCAGTTAATTTGGTTTCATCAACTTTTTCTCCTTCGATATATAACTCAGCTTTATCTAACTCAACGTTATCCGTCCATCTTGCATATACTGTTACAGTTTCACCTACGGATACTTCATCCTTATCTTGTCCATATTCTACCAATTTTGGAGGTTCTTTATCTATGACTATAGGTACAACTTTTGGTTTAACTGAGAAACATTTTTCCGGAGAAGATGCTTTGTTTCCAGCCTTATCGTAGGCTACGACGTACCAACAAATAGTTTTACCTGACCATTCCTCTTTAGCAATAATCTTGAATATTGCTTCATCTTCTTTACCGGTTAGTTTTGTTTCATCTATTTTAACCTTTTCAACATATAACTCTGCTTTAGATAATTCAACGTTATCTTTCCATCTCGTTACTAAAGTTATCGTTTCTCCTACTGTTATCTCATCTTTATCTTGTTTCTGTTCTATTAAGGATGGAGGCTCCTCATCAACAACTGGTGGTTTAACAACAGGTATAACTTTACCTATTATCGCAAATATACTCATCCTTTCAACTTTTGCCTTGTAATATTTATACTTAGCATCTTCCCTAATGAATTCCGTTGGTTGCTCTATCCATTCTTTTCTTTCTTCATCATATCTTGAAAGAACAGCATCCACGTAGTTGTTTCTCTCCAACCATTCTTTTTCAACAAAGAATTCGATTTCAACTTCGTATGTTCCAACTTTAAGTTTATGTTTAATCTCAAAAACTTTGTAAACTTTTTCAACAGGTTTTTGTACATCTTTCGGTATTTCTTCTATAGGTTCTATGGTGATAACTTGTGGTGGTATCCAATCCTTAGCTAAGATTCGAACCATATGAAGATAAGTAGCTAGAGGAGATTCCTTTACAATCTCTATTTCAAATTCAGTTCCTGGTGATAGAATATCGATCGTTACTTCTACTGAACCTGTAGGTCCTAATATAATACCTGGTTTAATTTCTGGTGGAGGAGGAGGTGGAGGTATGGGTTTAGATACAATTTCAAATTCTACAGGTTCTTTTGTTAGGAACTTTTTATTTCCGTCTAAAACAATTTCTACATAAATTTTATACTTTCCGGTTTTTAATTTTAGAGTGTTCCATGGTATAGTTATCGTATAA
>JALTZH010000252.1 GCA_027051265.1 archaeon
GCTTAATAACATGTAATCACCCACCAAATCCTATAACAAAAATATAATATCATGCACATTATAAAAACCCTCGCACAATGCTCCGTCACGGAATATTTTTCTTTTCTTAATAAAATTAAATATTTTGAAAAATATTTACTGAATTTAAAATATATCTAAAAATTCTTAATGAAAATGAATTTTAAATTATTTATTAATTTTCTTTATGAAAAAGTATTTAGCATTATTCATAACGGTTTCGATTATAATACTCGTATTAATTTACATGTATTTTGGTGTAAAAGGTATTGTTAGATTAGTTTTAGGAGCAATTTTTGTTTCGTTAGCAGCAGCATCTACGTTTTTTTTAGCTATCTCAATTTATGCCAGAAACCTAAAATATTCCTTACTCTCTCTCTATTATCTAATTTTAACAATATTACCTATCTATTCGTTAATAACATGGTCCCTCTTTATACAGCTGTTATTAATCCCTGTTATTATTCTAACAGTAACCACCTTACTAATATATTTAAAACTATCAGAACCAGAATTTGGCATACTTGAGAGATTTTACTCTCCAGAAAAATTAGAGAAAAAGGGAAAACTCTACCTTGCTGCAAGAAAATATGAAGAAAAGAAAAATTATCAAAAAGCTGCAGAACTATACATGAAATCAGGACATATTGAATCCGCTGCATATGTTTATGAAGAAGCAGGAGATTATGAGAAGGCAGCAGAATTGTTTGAAAAAATATACATGAAAGAAAAAGACGACTATTATATAAGGAGAGCAGCAGAATTATACGAAAAAGCCAAACGGTATGAAAAAGCTGCTTCCTGTTATGAAAAACTGGGTAATGAGGAAGGATATTTTCTTGAAGATGCTGCTAAACTTTATGAAAAAGCTGGACTATATGAGAAGGCTAAAGAGTTATGGAGAAAAGTTGCAGAATATTATTTAAAGGAAGCAAAAGAAGAACCTGTTTTTTATGAGGATGTTGCAATTGCCTATGAAAAAATCGGTGAAAAAGAGAAAGCCATAGAATATTATAAGAAGTTTGCCGAATATTGTATAAAGGAGGCAAAAAACGATCCAAACTGGTTAAAATATGCTAAAGAGGTTTATGAAAAATTAGGTATGAAAGAAAAACTTGAAGAACTTAAAAGAATTGAAGCAGAAATAAAAGGAACTTCTTAAACTTAACATTTTTTCAACAACTTTTTTATAGTTCTTTCTAAAATATGATATTTCATTTCGTTGATCTTTAAATTTACGTTATACTCCTCTGAAATGTTGTACTTTTCTTTGAGTAAGGAAATCACAGGATCTTCTATAGGATTTTTTCTTTCCTTTAATATTTCTACCTTTTTTAGCAAGAATTTCAACATTCTTTTGTTTTTCCAATTTTTACACAAACCAATTATTATACCACAAAACATTTGATCATTTATAATATTATTTAACATATAAAATTTAAAGTACTCGTTTAATTTTATACTTTTTCTAATCTTTCTGGATTCGGAGATGTTAAAGTTCTTAAAGATTCTTGCATATTTTAGGCATTTTCTGAAATTTCCTTTCAATAAGTAATATATAACGAGATATTCCGAATATATGTATAAATCTTCTTTGGTTTTTATCAAGACTTTTAATAATCTCCCTGCTCTTCTTAGGTTTCCTCCATAAATATAACATCTAATAGCTTCTTCTATGTATGATTTGGATATATCCTCTCCGGAGATTATCATTTCCTCATCAACCCCTAGTTCCTTAAATATATCTCTCAAAACTCTTGATGTCAATTCGAGTTCTAAATCTTCTACAATACCTCTCATATCTCTAGAAAATATTTCGTAATAGAATCCTGCTTTATTTAAAAGAATTTTTGATTCTCTTAGATAACCTAATTCTAACAAATAACTCGCCATCGTTAATAGTATTAACACTGCATCTTCTGGAGATTTTTTGGAATATCTTTCAACTTTTCTTATAAAGACCTTAAGATTTCTCTCTCTTAATTTTTTGTTGTTTATTTCTCTAAGAAACTTATCAATGAATTTAAACATAAATTATAAGTTTGATGTTTTATTTAAATATCTTACATCTCTATAATATTACAGGTGTAGCTTAAATTTTACGACAAAAATATATAAAATCATCAAAAAATAAAAACCAGAAATTATTCTCTACCTTGAAAGTGAGGTTTTTGTTATTTAATTTTATAATCTTATAAAATTAATGATAATATTTAGGAATTGAAAGATAGTTCTCTGAGGTGCATTCACATGACTAAAAGAATAGAAGAAATTGAAAAAGAAGCTAAGAAAGTTTTGGAAGAATTATCCAAAATGCTTGAAGAAATAAATCTAGAAGAACAATTCTATATAATTGAAAAGGAAAATCTTCGAGAAGATAACAAGCCAATTAAAGAGAAGGATTTTAGAAAGTTTTTTCTGAAGAACGCTCCTAAAACTGAAGATGGATATATAGTCGCTGAAGCTGCGACGTGGGTCGAATGAAGATCCTACAAATAGCACTTGATCTCCTTTCAATAGAGGATGCGATTGTAATAGCTAAGAAAGCTTATATTTCGAAGAATATTTGGCTTGAAGTTGGAACTCCTTTGATAAAAACACATGGTGTTCTTGCCATAAAACGGTTAAGAGAAAAATTTCCAAACGCAACTATAGTTGCTGATATGAAAACAATGGATACCGGAGATTTAGAAGTAGAACTCGCCGTAAGAAATGGAGCAAATATCGTATCAATAATGGGAGTAGCAAGTATAGAAACGATAAAACGTGCAACAAATAGAGCAAAAGAACTTGGTGCAAAAATAATGGTTGACTTAATGGAAATAAAAGATTTGAAAAATAAAATTCAAGAACTGAGAGATATCGATATAGATTATTTTTTGATACATATGCCAATTGATGTACAGAAAGCTAAAAGAGAAACTGTTAAAGCTTTCCTTAATAACATTAAAGAATTAAGAGAAATCTTGGATAAACCACTCGCTATAGCTGGAGGAATAAATTTAGATAGTATTAAGATATTGAAAGATTATGCTGATATATTTATTGTTGGCTCGGCAATAACTAAAGCATACGATATAGAAAGAACAGTCAAATCCTTCTTAAAAATTTTAGGACATGAGGTAGAGATTGAAAAAATTGATATAGATTTACTTGAGGAATTTGAAAAATACTCTACTTGTAACATAAGCGATGCAATGAAAAAGTATAATACCGTAGGAAAGTTAAGATGTTTAAATCCAAGAAGAGTCGCAGGATATGCTGTAACCGTTAAACTCTTCCAATCCGATTGGTCTAAAGTATTTAGAGCAATTGAAGTTGCGGATAACAAAAGTATCCTCGTAATTCAATCCGATACTGATTATGCGGTGTTTGGAGAGTTAGCGACGTTGAATTGCATAAAAAAAGGAATAAGAGCTGTGATTGTTTATGGATCAATAAGAGATGTTGAAGAGATAAAAGCTATGAAATTTCCAGTATGGTATAAGAATATTAATCCTGCAGCAGGTGATGCAAGAGGAAAAGGGGAGATTAACGTTGAGATTTGTATAGATAATACGATAGTGAGACCGGGAGATATAATAGTAGCAGATGAAAACGGTGTTGTAATTATTCCAAAGAATAAGGCTTACGAAGTATTGGAAAAAACAAAACTGATTAAAGAAAAGGAAGAATATTATAAGAAAGAGATATTAAAAGGTAAGAATTTATCGGAAATATTTGCTCTTTGAATTATTCCTTTCAACACTACAAGTATAGTTTAAAACCTATATCATTCTTAACCCTATGGATCAGGAACTCATGAAATATATATAAAAGATATATAGGAGAAAAAGTGTAAACAATTAAATATTAAAAGTTAAGATTTGCTCTTTGAACTATTCTGAAACGGCTTTCTTTATAGCGCTATAGATATCATCAGGTGTTATCGATGCTTCAATGTTATTCTTTGTATAGAATTCTTTTATAACGTTTAAACTTTCGTTTATATTTTTCCCTTTTAGTTCTTTCTCTAACTCTTCCAGTTTTTCTTCTGGAAAGAAGAAGAAATCTCCTGAAATCATTATATTTTTTATTACGTTATTTTCCAACTCTAAATCTATTCTTAATAGTCCACCTTCAACTTTCATTATAACCTCCATTTTATTCACCTCTTGTATATAAAGTTTGGATCCATATATTTCTCAACATATTTTTCAGCAAGTTTCATTTCCTCGGATAATAATTTTCCTTCTACTAGTTTTGCATCGAGAGCATATTCAAAACCTTCGATGAGATAGCGTTTGGCTTCTTCTTTTTCAACCTCTCTACCAAGTTCTCTTTTAACCGTTGTAACTCTTTCTATCAGTATCTTTTTTACTGTATCGGCAAGTATTCCCTTATCAGCAACTTTCTGAACAGGAATTTTTAAAACTCTAGATGATATATCGTAATCAAAATCGAGTAGAAAAGTACCGTGAACAATTTTTGCATCATGTTTATTTGTTTGGCTATTCCCTGATATTTTTCTCCCGTTAACGATAACGTCGTTCTTTCCTGTATAAGTTGCTTTAAGTCCAAATTTTTCCAACGCATATATTAACGCTTCTAAAGCTTTTTTGAACGCTGCAAGATAATTTGTTGGTAAAATCTCGTCTTTATTTTTTGTTATAACGGAATAGTATAGTTCTCTTTCATCAAAATATGCAGCACCCCCACCACATGGTCTTCTTGAAATCATAACGTTAAGCTTGTTACATTCTTCAACGTTTAACTCTTTATGAACGCTTTGAAAGTATCCAATACTAGCGGTTCTTGGGGATGCTATCCATAACATCACCGTTGGTATCCCTTTATATGCGATTGCTTCTTCTATGGCATGAAGCATTGGAAGATTTATATATCCGAGATCGATGTATCTTATTACCTTCATAAAATTAGATTTTTTGGATAATGAATTTAAATTTTTTATTAATCCAAATTTAATAGTGCTATTTTTTCTATTATTAATCTTTTTAATATTTCAACTTTTTCTTTGAAATCTTTTGGTTTGTAAATTTCAATCTCTCTATCTGATATATCAAACGTTTTCTTTAAGATATTGAACTTGTTCTCATCAATCTTCAGAATATCACCCAATTCTCTACATGAATACTTTTTTTTAAATTCTTCTAATCTATTTTTATTCGTAGAAATTACTACAACATCCTGAACATTACTTTTTAATCCGAATTTTTCAATAGCATATTTTATTTGTCGTTGTCCTGATAATCTAACAAGAACTTCAACCAATATATCTCTAGCGATGTTTTTTCCTCGCTTAAATGCTTTAATTGCTTGTGCTATTGCATGTTCAACATGTTCCTTTTCAGCAACTAATCTTGCATCAACAATCTGAATACCATTTTCAAACGAAATTCTCTTGTTACATCTAAGTGGTTTGTAGTATAATTGCATAAATAATATCAAAATTTATAACCTTTCATCAATTTAATTCGTTAATATGAAAAGAGATATTGTTCTTCTTTTTATTGTAACATTTTCAATAACAACTATTTCGATACCAAATTACGAAAGTTTAAGTTATGATGAAGCATTATATATAAATATTGCTAGAAATTTAGCCAACAATATTTTAGATTTTACATACCAAAATGTATACATGTTATACAGACCACCAGTCTACGTTTATACAATATCTCTACCAATAAAATTTTTGGAAAACGATCTTCATCTCTTTGCAGCTAAAATTGTTTCAGCATTTTTTCATTCTTTAACATCAATACTCGTATATATTTTTTCATACGAATTATTTAAGAAAAGGACTTATGCTTTTATTTCAAGTTTGATTTATTTTTTAAATCCAGTTTCTTTTACAATGGCAACAAGAGCTTTAACTCATACGGAATTCACGTTCTTTTCTTTATTATCGTTATATCTCTTCTATCGTGGCGAAAAAACTGGTAGAAATGTTTATATATATTTTTCAGCAATTGCCTCTGCCATAGCTTTTTTGACAAGATATGTTGGTGTAATTCTGTTAATATCAAAGCTTTGCTACCTGATTTATAAACATAGGGTACGGTTAATCTTAATTAAAAAATATTATATATATTCAATTATATTCTTTATTACAACATTACCATGGATGATTGTTTCATGGAAGTTTTATGATAGTCCGATAAAGTTTCTACTAGTGGCAATAAGAGTTATACAGAAATCCGAGTATATACCATTGATCGATTCAATTAAATCTTTAATATTAGCATCTCATATTTACTTCTTAATCATAATATCTTTAGTTTTTCTTGGAGCAATATTTCTGAGAAAAAATGAACTAATTTTAATATATACATTGACAGGAATTGTTTTCGTATTGTTTTTAAAACATAAGGAATTACGATATATAACTTTTTTAACACCACTTTTATCAATCCTAATAGCAACATCCCTAAAATATATAGGAGAAAGATTTAGTAAAATCCTACCAATACTCTTATCAATACTTATATTGATGTTTTCATTCCAATATTCATTAGAATATAAAGAGAGATGGGATAACGTTTATAGGAAGGATGTTTATATGTTAAAGGATTTAAAAAAAGAAATTACAAATATTACAAGTCTCGGTGTTGATCCAAAGTTATATACCATATCGGGATATGTCTTTTACAATGTAACGATATATCAAATATTGGAAAATTTTATGGGTGATGTTGTTATAACGAAAAAGAACTGTCAGCTCGGATATATCCTCTATAAAAAATATCTTTCATATAACATATGTGTTTCTCTCTCCTCTAATATTACTTTCATATCTTAAATTCTTCCTTCATTATAAATATAGCTCAAACCCCTAGCAATTAATGATTCGAGAGAAGAGATAAATTTATAGGTTTAAGATTGTACTTATCTTCAAGTCTAATTAATTCGTTGAGTTTTGAAATTCTTTCACCGCTTACAACACCGAACTTTACAATTTCAGATTGAATTCCAACAGCTATATGAGATATAACGTTACTTTCAGTTTCTCCTGATCTATGTGCAGTTACTAATATCATTCCATGTTTTCTTGCTTCTTTTACAGCTCTTAGCGTTCTAGTTAATGTTCCAGCTTGATTTGGTTTTATTATAATTGCATTTGCTACATTTCTTATCCTTTTATAATTCGTTGCAAACAAATCATCTCCACAAATCAAACAGTTTCTCAGTTCCTTTTTAATTGTTTCAAATCCTTCATAATCCTCTTCATGAACTGGATCCTCTATATAAAATAAATCGTATTTTTTTGCAAGTTCGATTACGTAGTTTATATGTTCCTCTCTTGTCATCTTTTTATCTCTATAGACGTATAGAGCTTTCTTCTCATCGTAAAGTTCCGTTGCTGCAATATCTAATCCTATATTTATTCTGGTATTAAATTCTCTAGAAACTTCGTTAACAGTTTCTCTTAAAACTTTTAACGCTTCTTCGTTAGACAAAGATACGCTCCATGCGCCTTCGTCACCCTTTCCCAAAGGATAATCAGCTTTAATTTTCTGTTTAATTTTTTTATGTATTGTTGCATTTATAAGACATGCTGTTCTAAAACTATCAGTGTTAGGTATAACTAAGAATTCCTGAAAATCTGTTGAATTTATAGCATGAGCACCACCACCGATAACGTTTCCCAAAGGTAATGGAAGATGTTTTGCTGTTATACCACCTATATATTTAAAAAGAGGAATTCTTAAAGTATTCGCTGCCGCTACAGCTGTTGCAAGAGAAATTGCAACCGCTAGATTCCCTCCAATTTTTGAAAAGTTTTCAGTACCATCATGCTTCTCAATTATGTTATCTATGGTTTCTTGATCCAATGCATCATGTCCAATTATCTTATCTTTTAGCTTCTTGAATTCTTCCAATGATTTATAAATATTGTTATCTGGATAAGAAATTGCCTCGAATTTTCCCTTACTTGCACCACTTGGAGATGAGAAGATACCATAACC
>JALTZH010000253.1 GCA_027051265.1 archaeon
TTTGTAGATTTTATAAAACTTTTTTAAAAAATACAAAAGAATATATATCATTTGGGGTGTTAAAAGATGAATTTCGTCAAGAATAAAAGATGCATGTCTAAAATTAAATCTTCTGAGAAAGTATTTTCCCGATTGTAGAAATGTTAGAAGAATCTGATCTACTGTTGTTATAGTTATGGGATAAAAAAGAGACCTAGCTATCTTGTATGAAAACAATCTCTCGTTTGAAAGATTTTCCGTTGTTGAAATATAGGCATCGTATAAATAGAAATACATTTCAACAATATTCTTATTCAAATTCTTTGAAATTTTCTCATAGAAATCTCTTATTGCTGTTATTGTGGGTAAGGTTAATATTATCTTCTCATAACCTTTTCCAAAAAATAGACTTCCAACCGTTTTACCCCATCCTGTAGGAGCTATTAATATTAAAAAATCTTTTTCTGAAAGATGTTGTTGCAATTCCAACTTGTTTTTATCAATTTCAAAACCTTTATCTTCTATATATTTTTTAAGATAATTTAATAAGAGGTTTTCTCTTAATTTAAATTCAACCAATTCTCTTATGTCGTCATATTTTTTACCACATGCAGATAGTGAATCGATAAACTTAAACAAACCAAACGTATCAACGTAATTAATTTTTTCGTAAAAAGTCTTTTTTCTTATGATATCTTTAATCATGCCTATATCCAAATCATGAGGAATCCTATATGGAATCTTTCTCTCATAAAAATCTTTTATATATAAGATGTTCAAGGACTTTTTTGTAAGAAGAGAATGATGTCTATACACAAAATATGATAAGAGATAATAGTCATCTCCTAATTCTTTAATCAGATGTTTTTTTAATTCATTAATCTTTAATAAACCTATGAATGCATGAGGAACTTTTTTCCCTTTTAGATTCCAATGACGATCAAGTTTTCCTATATCATGGAGTTCAATCAAAAGTTCTAAAAATCTTTTATAAGAGCATAAATTGAATTTTTTGATTAAAAATTTTGTAATGGTCTTCATTTCCTCTATATGTTTATACAGTTTCTTTTTTGGATGAGATTCTTTTATCTTTGATTTTTCCTCTAAATCTTTTACAATATTCTTGTCCAGTATCTTTTTTAACACATTATAAACATCAGTCATAGTTTATATTCAAATTCCGATAATTTATAGATCGGAAAAATTAATTCATAACCGTTAACTTTTACCTGTGAAACTTTTATTTCGTTTTTAAGAAAAATATCTCCTCTAATAATAAATGTGAATTCGTTCACTTTATTTTTATACTTAACAGGAAGAATCATTATTTTTGTATTCTTATCAAAATTCTCAATCATCTCTTTCAATATGTATCCAGAATTTATTCTTTTAGAATTGCTAATAGATATATCGGATAAAAATTTTATTTTTCTCAAAAAGAAATCATTTTGACCACCAAATGGTAAAAATTTAAACGAATATTCTCTTAATGCTTTCTTAACTGTATTTATTTTTTCATCTCCTCCAAAAATTGTTACCACATATGTTGGATTGTTTATTATCAAACACTTCTCTATAGATCGACTTCTTTCATTTTCGGTAATTTCAACCAGTGTTGTATTTTCATATAAAAGTCTTAAACCTAATGTTCCAGCTCCAAAATAACAATCCCTAAAAAATTCATAGTTGTTTTCTCTTTTTAATCCTAGTATACTACCAAGCATCCCTGCTATATGTGTTGGTAATGGAATTGGATATGATAGTCTATATTTCATTGTAAGAAACACTCTAAAAAACGCTTCATAAAAAGAAATTTTAAAGCATATCCCTCTCATAGTTGTTTAATATTCTATCTTTTCATAAGATGCTTTATAACAAGGCTTTTGCTTTGCATGTAAGAATAAGAGGAACATGATTAAACCCCCATGAAGTTCTTACGTAACGGGAGATAGTTCATATCTCATAACCACTCTCTAATATATTCTATAAGTTTTCTTATTTCTCCCTTATTATATACTTTAGCAGGTATTAATTCTTTCTGAACATTTTTCGGTATTGATTCCTTATAATCTATTATATATAAGAGAGTTTTCGTTTTAATGTTTTTAAGAAGATCAATTAGATTTTTAAGCAATTCAATATCTGCAACTATCCTGTTGTCTTCCATTTTATAATCGATATAATCGTATATCGGTAATGCTCCAGACTCGGATAGAAGAATAACCGCAAAGTAATATTCTGGTATATTTAAAGAATTCGCCCTTTTTGGTAGAACAAATCTTTCAAGAAGTAATATGTCAAGCAATGCTTCAATTCTTTTCTTTCTTTCAGTTTCGGTAATGGTTTTATCCCAAACCTCATTATCGTATTTTGAAGGTCTACCTATATATTCGTATATGAGAACATTTAATCTTCCTATTATTTCAGCAACTTCAACTTCAAAAATATTGGGAGTACCTTCCTCTCTGGGAAACCTAGCACCAAAATCTGTAGATATAGGTGTATTTCTTATCGATTTAAAATAAGATATTGCTACTGGGGCTGTTCTTTTTTATCTTGTCCCTTCCCTTTTCCCCTTTGTGGTACTAAATATCCGAAGATATCATTATCAACATATTCCCATGGTTTTCCATGATCTTTTAATTGATCTTTTTCTCTATAAAATGGATCTATCTTAAAGCCTTTTTCTTTTAATCTTTGTCTGATTGCAAATTTAATCGCTCGAGCAGATATGAACGGATACACGTTACCATGTTCATCATACATCTTTTTAATCGTTATCCTATTACCTATAGATTCATCAGCATTAACGTTTCCATAAATTTTTGCAAGAATTGAAATTTGAACACATTTCATAATGATTTTAAAAGCCCAGATATTATTAAAGCTTTTGCGTGATAGAATTTATCTCCTATAAGTTGTAAAGTTACGTATCTACTTATATCTAAATCTCTCTTTAGTTTTATTCCAGTATATCTTTCAATCTCTTCTTGTGAGAATCTTACTTTTAAATCGTATTTTTTTATAAGCAACATTAATTTATTCCAAAATCTTCCCTGCATTTCTTCAACTTTTAACTCATCTATTATTCTTTCAACAATTCTTTTCGAATCCTCTTCCGTTAAATTCCTTTTCTCTCTGTATTCTTTACTCGAGATATATTTACCTAGACATAAAGACCATAATTCCAAGGATTTATAATCCATATTATTATATAATTTCTTAAGTACAAAAGGCAGATAAACTATAAATTTCTTCTTTTTTTCTTTTTTAACATATTTAACAATTTCAACAAGAATATCGTTCAAAGCTTTTCCATCAATTCTTAATTCATTGAACAATAGATTTATTATCTTTCCAATATTGCTTAAAACTTTATCCCTATAATCTTTATGATATATGTAAAGGCTGAAGATAAATGCAGCAAGTTTTGGATATAATTTTTTACCTTTCTTAATTATATAACAATTATCCTCACTGTAAAACAATTTATAAATTCTGTGTATGTTTGGGAAGAAAAAAGTTCGTCTCCAAATTAATTTTTTTGAAACATAGTAAATCTTTGCATAATCCTCATAGGATGCAAACTCTTTTATATTTGATAAAATATAATTTAAAATACAAAAACCAATTACATTTGGTTCCTCTATTAATATTCTTCCTCTTCTTTCTATTCTAATATTCTCAGGAAGCCACCTTTCTACATGTTTAAGACTAAACCCATTTTCATCCCATCGTGATTCTTTAAGTAAATCGAAAAGTAGTTCCTGTAAGATACCTTTACATATTATGATGTATAAATTCTGGCCACTTATCTTGTAGAAACATTTTACTAGATCAATAAAAAAGTTCATGATATCATTTTTTTCTAAAGATTCTTTTCCTAAATAATAGCCCATCCCTCTAGAATATGTCTGTGTTGTAATAAAGAGAGAGGTTGGCAACTCATCTTTTCTTAAAGTATTAGATATCAACATCGAGAACAATAGGTGCCAAGCGTTTATTTCTCTTAACCTACTTTGAATACCTGAAGTGTATTGTCTCGTTAAAAATCTTAAAAGTGGATAATGACTATAAGGAATTTCAATGTTAGCAACCTCGGAAAAAATTTCACAAAATTCTTTATTTAAATATTTTTTAATACTATTTATCTTGATGTTAAATCTTTTACAATATTCTTCCAATAAATTATTTGAACAATTAGAATTATGTGTCATAATTTAATAATATATTGCATCTGCATTACTATAATTAAATTAACAATTTTATTTTCTTTGAAATATATTTTTTGAGGAAAGAATTGGAGAAATTGGGAGTAGATTTTTTACTCAAATGTTAAGAATGAACTATAAGTTTAAAACTTGAACTGTTTATGGATACATTATTTACAAGTAACATTATAAATTATGAAGAATTTATTAGATTCAATAAGAAAAAAAATCGCTAGAATAGCAGTTTTTGGTTTAGGATATGTTGGTTTACCAACAGCACTAGCTTTTTCTTCTAAAGGATTTAAAGTTATAGGAGTAGATATAAACGAAAAAATTGTTTCCAAATTGAACAGAGGTGAATCTCATATACCAGAATTAAATCTGGAAGAGAGGCTTAAAAATTCTATTAAAAACAAACGATTTATTGCAACAACAAACGGTACAGATGCTGTTAGAAATTCGGATATAACAATAATATGTGTTCCTACACCTATAGATGAGAACAAGAATCCTGATTTAAGTTATGTTTATAAAGCATTAAGTACGATTTCGAAAGGATTAAGTAAGAATAAACTTATAATTCTTGAAAGTACTGTCTATCCTACGTTTTGCGAATGTGAGATGATTCCCTTTTTGGAAAAGAATTCCGGACTAAAAGCAGGTAGGGATTTTGGTGTTTCATATGTACCAGAGAGATATAACCCTGGTGATCCAGAACATACCGTCGAGAAGGTTACTAGAATAGTTGGCTCTATAAACGATTATTGGCTCAAAGTTACTGTAGAATTATATAAGAATATCGTTAGTAAAATATATCCCGTCAAAAGTTTAAGAGTTGCAGAGGCTGCAAAGATAATCGAAAACGTTCAACGTGACTTAAACATTGCATTGATGAATGAATTGGCATTAATCTTTGAAAGACTTGGTATAGATGTTTTTGAAGTTATAAAAGCTGCTGCAACGAAATGGAATTTTCACGTGTATTATCCTGGTGCTGGTGTTGGAGGAGAATGTTTACCAGCAGATCCTTATTATTTAGTTTATATAGTTAGGAAATTAGGATTTCATCCAAAACTAATATTAGCTGGTAGAAGTATTAACGATTATATGCCCATACATCTTTTCGAACTCATAAATTACGGTTTAAATAAACTTTCAAAGCCGTTAAAGAATTCAAAAATAGTTATTCTTGGTCTTAGTTATAAAGCAAACGTTGGAGATTTTAGACTTGCACCAAGTAAGACGTTGATCAAAAAGTTATATGAGTATGATGCAAAGATATATGTTCATGATCCATTTCTGTCGATAAATGAGAAGGAACGAGACTTCTACTCAAAATATGCAACGATTTCAGATCCCTATGAAATATTTGAAGATGCTGATGCTATAGTTCTTGTTACTGATCATGATATATATAGAGAAATAGACTGGGTTAAAGTTAAAAAACTCGTAGGAAAGAATTGTTTAATAGTTGATGGTAGAGGATTTTTCGATTATGAATACATGCAAAAATTGGGATACAAATATATTGGTATTGGTAGGAAATTCTTTTAGAATGCTTAAAATGTATATTAATTAAATATTATTCATGGAGTCATCATTAAATAGGAATGAAAAAATATTAAGAGAGATTGAAAGTATTGAATTAAAAGTAAGCTATTTGTATAATAAAGTTAAAGAGTTTGAAGATTTTATAAATGCAATGCAACCTACATTAGAGGAATTCCTCAGAAATGCTTCAGATACTGTTCTGAAATTATCAGAGGACGAAAGACTATTAAAAATAAAAAACCTGTTATTATCACTAGACGGAATAGTAAAGATTCTAGACGATATTAGATACAATTTTAGAACTATTCTTGAGGAAGCAAGTCCAGTTTTTATGACATTAATGTTAAAATGGGATTTTGACAAAGTACTTAAACTCATAGAAACATTTGAGATAGACTTGGATATGGTGTTAAACAATTTTAAAGAAACTTCTAGAAATATCAGTAAATTATTGGAAGATAAACATACTTACATATTACTTTCAAACATTGCAACAAATATTAAGACAATCAATGAAACTACGGAGATTCTACTAAAATATTTAGATGAAATTCAAAAACTTCTACCAAATACATTAAACATATCTTATAAATTATTTGAGACTATTGAGAGATATGATTATGAAAAAATATTTGAGGAAATTCATAAAACAGAAATAACAACGGATGATATTGTAAAATATATACATTTGATAAACGTTTCAAACAGAGCTTTTAAAAACTTATCCAGCAAAGATTTGGAAATATTAGGTCAAATAATAGCCGAGTTGCTCGATAAAGATTCGTTTATATATATAAGAAAATGTATAAAAGAAATTAAACCTATTTTAAAAAACTTACCAGATCTATTGAAAATAGTGAATGATCTTATTAAACCGGAAACAATTGAACACGTTAAAAAAATCTCTGAACACTTAAAGGATGTTTTAGAAATTTTATCAGATGAGAGATTGCTAAACATTATCAAATCAATTCTCATATCAATATATGAAACAACACCAAAGAAATACGGACGATTAGGCATGATCTCAGCTCTAGGAGATGAAAACATACAGTATTCGTTAGGATACGGAATTGAAGTACTAAAAAATCTTGGAAAAAATTTAAAAGCTATCGGTAAACAATGAGCTATTTTACTATAAGAGTAAAATTTCAAGAGCTTAATAAACGAGAAAATCTACATTTTTTATTCTTTTCAATTCTTTTATAGCTCTAAGACATAAGTCCCTTTCTTCTCTTCTAATTATATCTTTAACAGAACCGTTACCAAGAAAACTTTTAAGACCCCTAATTATACAGACGGGTATCCTCTCATCCGCTTCACCAAATACGAGATTAGCAATTCCAGCTATATTGTCAGCTACACATACTATTGTACTCTTTAATGTTCTACCATATATATCTCTATGACCCCTTCTATCATAAATAGATATTATACCACTAGAACCTATTGATGTTCCTACAGATCCGATTCTGAACGGTCTTCCTATTGAATCTATAATTAAAACAGCGACTCTTTTGCCTGATAATCTCTCGAGTTCTTTTCTTATTGCTCTCGCAACATCATCAGGATTTTCTGGTAAAAGTTTAACTTTTCCTTCCTCAACGTTACTTTCATCTATGCCTGCATTTGCGCATACAAATCCATGTTTTGTTTTAACAAGCAGAAAATTTTTTGATAGGATTAATATTTCACTAGATTCTCGAAGTATTAGTTCTATAATTCTTGGATCTTTTCCTGTAATTTTTGAAAGTTCTAAAGCTTTTTGACTAGGAACAATGTCGTTTAAATGAATAACTCTACCTTGCGCTTTTGAGACGATTTTTTCTGTTATTACAACTATATCTCCATCTTCAAGCTTTAATCCTTTTTTTTTATGGATTCAAAAATTATCTTAGCTAAATTATCTCCTTTTTTTATCATTGGAATATTATCTATAGGTATTATTTCGATTTTATTTTTCATATAATACTACGTAATCCATTATATTTCTAACATAACTAAATGGTATCAATAAATTGCCGGATTCATCACTTTTGAAATATGTTGAAATCTCTCCTTTTCTTGGCTTAACAACCAATAATAATATTCTGCCTGAGGAAGTTTCAAAATCTATATCAACAATATTTCCAACAATTATACCACTTTCCGTTATTACTTGTTTTCCGATCAATTCAGAGCATAGAATTTTCTCTTCATTCATAATTTATATATTAATTATCCTGCAAAAAATAAGATATAATAGC
>JALTZH010000254.1 GCA_027051265.1 archaeon
TTGATAGAGTTAGAAGGACGTTAAAGCTTGCCAAAGATATTAGCATGCTTAAAGAATTTGTTACGGATGTCGCGATGGAAATAAATAACGCTATTAAAAAGGGTATGAAAGTTTTAATAGAAGGAACTCAAGGTTTTGGATTATCGTTATATTTCGGTACGTATCCATACGTTACATCAAAAGATACAACTGCAAGTACCTTCTGTGCAGATGTAGGAATTGGACCAAAACACGTTAAGGATGTAATTATAGTTTTTAAATCATTTCCTACCAGGGTTGGACAGGGACCTTTTCCAACAGAAATATCTGAAGAGGAAGCGAGGAGATACGGTATTGTAGAATATGGTACAGTAACAGGTAGAAAAAGAAGAGTTGGTAAATTTGATTTTAACCTTGCTAAATATGCTTGTATTATAAATTCTGCAACACAGATTGCTTTGACATGCGTAGACTATATTGATAGAAATGCATATAAAGTTAGAGAGTATTCAAAGTTACCAGATAAGGTTAAGAAGTTCATAGATGAAATAGAAAAAGTACTTGAAATCCCGGTAACAATAATATCAACAGGTCCAGATATATATGATACGATAGATTTAAGATCCGAAAAACTTTAGGATTATCTGGGAAATCTTGAAGCAACGTATCTTATAAAATCTATAAATATATCTCTTTTTTTTAATATTCTTCCATTTATATTTAAGATTTTCTTCTTCTTTATATCCTTTAAATCCTTTACTTCAATATATGCGAGAGCAACTTCTTCTATTCTATGCGCATCGCTACCTGCTACTCCAGGTATATTATGAGTTTTCGAAAATTTTAATGCCTTTTCGTTAAAGATGCTTGAGGAACATCGGCCGTTTAAAACTTCTATAAAATCTATTTTATCTATAATTTCATATATATGTTTATTTACACTTCTTCTAAAAATATCGAACGGATGCGGAATTCCAACCAATCCTCCCTGTTCTTTTATTTGATCAACAGCTTCGTATAAATCTCTCGATTTAGGTGGTTCATATACGAAATATCCAAGAATCTCTCCTTTATCAGTTTTCCACTCTATACCTGGAATTATTAAAAAATCATCCGTAACATACTTTTTTGCTTTTTTGTATCCCTTTAACGTATCATGATCTGTTATTGCAACACCATTTAATCCGAGTTTTTTTGCAACTTCTATCAATTCCTCTATCGTGATATTTGAATCTCTAGAATATTTTGTATGAACATGCATATCAATTCTTAACATGTCAATCCTTCAACTCTTTCAAAAAGCCAATCAAATCTTGGAGCTATATTCCTTCTAGAATCTTTCATTACTTTATAAATCGCATTAATTAATAGAGGCAAAGCTATAGTTGCATCGCAATAGCATGTTACTTTATCATCACCTTTTGAAACTTTACCCCAGCTTACTGCTTCTTCTAAAGTTGCTCCACTTAATCCACCCCATTGTGGAGAATCGGTTGTTATTTGTAACGCATATTTGTGTGGCTTGGAAATCTTATCCCTTTCTTTCTTGTTTGAATTTTCATAATATGCTTTAAGCAACTCA
>JALTZH010000255.1 GCA_027051265.1 archaeon
GCCTGAAAGATATACCATACGAAATGACAAAAGGTTTAGAATTAATCGCAATTCCAAAGAGAGAGGATCCTGTTGATGTTCTAATTTCAAGAGATGGAAAAAAACTGAGAGAATTACCAAAAGGATCGATTATTGGAACGAGCAGTATTAGAAGAAAAGCAATGATATTAAACTTCAGAAACGATTTAATTGTAAAGGATTTACGTGGAAATGTAGACACTAGATTGAGAAAGTTATTTAGTGGTATGTATGATGCCATAATCTTAGCAAAGGCCGGTATAAAAAGAATGGGGTTTGAAAGATATATTACCGAGGAGTTAAATCCTGAGGTTTTTCCTCATGCTATAGGACAAGGAGCAATTGCTGTTGTTTGTAGGAGAGATTTTGAGCATAAAGAAATATTAAGAGGAATAGACGATTATAAAACCAGATGCGTTACTTTGGCAGAGAGGGAAATTTCAAAAACAATTAAGGCTAGTTGTCAAATACCCATAGGTGTTTGTAGTAAGATTCGAGGATCACTTTTTGAGCTAAGAGCATTTCTGTTTTCGTTGGATGGTAAAATTAAACTTGAAGCTAAAGCTGAAGGAAAATTGGAAGACTACTTAAATATCGGACGTTATGTTGGAGAATTGTTGCTTGAAAAAATGAAAGAAAAAAATCTGATTTTTTAATTTTTTACAAATCTAAAGTTTATGTAACGATTTTGTCAAGCATTCCTTTCTTTGCTGCGTGTTTAATCTCCATCGCAACCCTTCTACCAGGGGGCATTTCCTTAAGATGTTTCCACTTATGATATGGTGATCCAGCATCTAAGCAAGGAGATCCAGGTATTCTGGGCGAAACATCAAAGACATAAAATTTGAGATCGATGGTAAAAGCACCTTGTAAAGCGAATAAACCTATGATTCCCGGTGGATATTCCTTCTTAGAAATTTCAACGAATTTCTCCGCAGCTTCAAAAATTTTTTCTATTTGAGATTCTCTTAAAGTTACGGCATAATGTCCAATCTCAACATTTTGTATTGGAATGTTTAGTTCCAATTGATCTTTGGCTGGTAAATCTAAGTAACCATCTATATTCGTCTGAATCCTTCTATCGAAACCTAAAAGTTCTAGTTCATCATTCAATATCGAGTAATAAAAGTTAGCGTTAAACTTTGCACCAATTATATATTCTTCTATAGTTGCTTTCTTTAAGTCTTCTTCATCGATGATTCCTTTCTCTATACGATCTCTCGCCTTTCTCTTAAAATCTTCATAACTTGTTGCAAAAAAGAAAGCTCGTTCAATTTTTCTCTTCTTTTCAGGTACTTTAATTATAACAAGACGATCAATTTCATCTGGGGATTTGAATATCTTAGGCATATTTATACCAGCTTTTTCCAGTAAGTAATATTGATTTCTTGGCAAATTTCGTTCTTCAATTTTCAACATAAATCTGTTACCATGTATTGGGACATAAAATTTGTTCTCTATGTTGTTGTAACCTACATATACCGAAAATGATCTTGAAGGAACAAATATCGTGTTCAGTTCCCTTAGTTTCTCTTGAACACTCTCATCGATCATGTCGGAAAATTTTTCCAGAACAATTACTTCATCAAAAAGATTTCTAAAGTACTTGGCATATGTTTTTTCTCTACCTTTCTGACAGATTACGACGGTTTTCATTTTTTCAAGTTTTGCACCATATGCCATTTCTAGAGCAGAATGGGAACCTATAACTCCTATATGAATGTTATTATAATCATATTTTCTAACGATCTCTTCTATCTCGTCATGTTTTATCATAATAAATAACACGAACTTAACAGAGAAATTTAAGCAAGGTTTAATTTTTATCCTTTAAAAATATTGTAGCGTTATAAATTATTTCACAAATTTGATCCGGACTAAATTTTGATGTGTTTATGATTAAGTCAAAGATTTCCAAGTTGTTAACATCAATCTTATAATATTTCTTATATCGTAACATTTCACTTTTTTCACGTTCAACTATTTCCTTCAACGCCTTTTCATAAGGTACATTTTCTCTAACTGAAACCCTTTTTGCTCTTATTTCTAATGGTGCGATAAGATAAACCTTAAGATCACAGTTTAATAACCATGCTCCCAATCTACTATCTATGATTATGTTTTCCTCTTTTTCGGATAATTCCTTTTGTCTTTTATCTATTTCAAAATCAATGGAAGGATCAGACTCTGCTAGTTTTGAAAGCTCGATTAACGATAGATTTTTATCCTTTGCAATTTGTCTGAAGATTTCACCTGCCGAGATATATTTGTAATTTAATTTTTTCGCTAGTTTTTTTGCAACAGTCGTCTTCCCACTGCCAATTTTCCCACTTATAACAATTCTCATATTGGAAATTCCTTTCTAACTCTTGCTTTTATTTCTTCTCTCATGCAAGATGAACACAACGTTCCACCGAAAGGTCTATTTGGTCGCTTGCGAGATTTGGGTAATCTTCTAAGTTTTGAAGCCCTTTCTCTAGGAACGGCATTCAGTGGTTTTTTACATATAGCACATTTAGCATAATCTGGTTTTCTTTTCTCATAATGTATTACAGTTCTTCCACCTGGTGTTTTAACATAGATTCTACGTAAAGAATGAGTTCTTCTTGAAGGTCTAGGCATTAAATCACCTACATTTATTTCTTTTATATAATATTTAATTTGAAAATGCAAAAAATTAAATATGATTAAAGTTCTTTTAATTGGCTCCGGTGGTAGAGAGCATGCTATTGCATATGCTTTGAAAAAAAATGAGAACGTTAAACTTTATGCTGCAATGTTTAACAAAAATCCTGGTATAAAAAAACTAAGCGAGAAATTTATAGTAGAAAAAGACTTAAACAAAATAGTTGAGTTTGCAAAGAAGAATAACGTAGACTTCGTAATTGTTGGTCCAGAAGATCCTTTAGTACATGGAGTTGCGAACATGTTGGAAAAACATAACATACCATGTGTTGGTCCAAAAAAAGAAGTTGCAATTATAGAAGGCGAGAAAATATTTGCTAGAAGACTAATGAAGAAATACAACATACCAGGACTTGTTGAGTTTAAGGAATTCGACAACTATGAGGATGCTGAAAGATACATAAAGAATTATAAAAAGGAGTTTGCAATAAAACCAAGTGGATTAACGGGTGGAAAAGGTGTCAAAGTTTTTGGGGATCATTTCAATACTATAGAAGAAGCTTTAAACTACGTGAAACAAATTATAGAGAAAAAAATAGGTGGTGGAAGATTTTTAATTGAAGAAAAAATTGTAGGTGAAGAGTTTTCGTTTCAAGTCTTTACGGATGGTAAAAATTTCGTTGAGATGCCGATAGTACAGGATTATAAGAGAGCGTTGGAAGATGATAAAGGTTGGAACACAGGAGGCATGGGATCGTATAGTTGTGAGGATCATAAACTACCTTTTTTAGAAGAAAAGGATATAAATACGGCAAGAGAAATTGTTCGAAAAACTCTAGAGTCGTTATATAAAGAAACCGGAGTATATTATAAAGGAATTCTGTATGCACAATGCATGGCAGATAGATATGGTACAAAACTAATAGAGTTTAATTGCCGATTTGGAGATCCAGAAGCTATGAATGTCTTACCAATACTTGAAAGTGATTTTGTAGAGATATGTTATAAGATATTGGAAGGAAATCTTAAAAAGAAACATGTAAAATTCGAACATAAAGCAACCTGTTGCAAATATGTTGCTCCAATAGGATATGGGTTAAATCCACCAAAACCTTTTGAAGTTAAGGTTGATGAATATTCGATAGAAAAATCTGGTGCATTGTTATTTTATGCGAGTGTAAATGAAGAAGATGGTAAAATATTTACAACAACATCTAGAACTGCTGCATTAGTAGGAATTGCAGAAAATTTAAACAGAGCTGAACAAATCGCCGAGAATGCGACTAAATATATTGTTGGTGAAAAATTATATCATAGACGAGATATAGGTAAAAACATAGAAAAAAAAGTAAAAAGAATGAAAGCCCTAAGAAGTATGGATACGTAGGAAATCACCACCATGCGGAATTTTTTATCAAATCAATATATAGATTAGTATAAATTTTATTAGTTTTAATATCTTTTATTTTATATATTCTAATAAAGCATGTTTCCTGCTTTTCATAATCGTAATATTCGATAAAAAAACCTTCAATAATTTCAAAAGATTTAATATCCAAATCTATTATTTCGCCACAACTAATCCTCGATATTATTCTTTCAGATTTTTTTACAAAACTTTCACTAATCCTTTTTAAAATTTCTTTTAAACATGTTTCATGTTTGAAGTTAATAGCTAATATCTTATTATTTCCTCTTTCTCTTATTTTATACCAATTAATATTGTTCTTAAAAATTTTTAGTATCTCTTCTAAATTCATAATATAATTAAGAATTAGAATTTGCCGCGGCGGGGACTCGAACCCCGGACCACTCGGTCTTCAGCCGAGCGCTCTCCCAGCTGAGCTACCGCGGCGTTATGCTATATTATTTCATAAATTTTGAAAAAAATATCAACAGAAAAATTGAAGCGTTTTCTAATTCTATCTATATAAAAGGTTTTATACCATTTTTAAACATATTTGCATAAACATGAGCCAATTCTATAGGATTTTTCTTTACAAATTTTAGAAAAACGCTTAAACATGATTTTAGGGAGATCCTATTCCCCGGACTAATATAAAACTTCTTTTTGTTAACGTTTACTAAGTAACCTAAAACATTGTTCCCATATATTATTTCGAAAATGTTTTCATATATTTTTTTACCTATATTACCAAATAACAAATTTTTAGCAACACCTATGGTTGGTTTTTTTAACAAGACACCAACATGACTAGCTATACCAAATCTTCTTGGATGAGCAATACCATGACCATTAACAAACAATATATCGTACTCGTTAATAAATCTTTTAGCAAGCAATACTATTGGCTTTAATTCTCTAAAAGCTAAAAAGCCTGGTATATAAGGGAAATAAACTTTAGTTTCCAATGTATGAATAGCTTTAATTCTTAAGTTAGTATCAATAATAACCAAAGATGCAAATGCTTTGTTGTTTTTATAAGCTATATCAACACCAGCGACAGTATTTATTTTATCAAAACAATCCTCTAATAATATTTTCTTTGATAATTTAATCTGAAATTCTTTCAACTTATTTATCGTTTCTTTATCAAATTTTGAATACTTGTGCATGAGGAATGTTCTGTACTTCTATGACGTTTTCTTTATCTACTAAACCTATTTTTATAGCTAGTGAGACAATTTCCTTTCCCACTATGTTTATTATCGTTGCTTCGTTTAATAGCCTTATAGCTTCCTCCTCATTTATAAGTGTACCTTTATAAAATTCTTCCTTAACATTTAGAACGATATCGTTGTTTTCAAAAACCTTTCCACATATATCTTTATCACAACACGCTAAAAGTATTTCGTTACTTACATAATAAACTTTTGCATAAAACTTTTTCTTTAACTTTTTATCCATTAATAAAAAAATATTTTTCAGTAATTAAGAATTTTTTTAATTTCTTCTAAAACTTTTATCTCATCATCTCTTAGATACTTTTTATTTTGTTCTAAAATTTTTAATTCTTCTTTCGATATAAATGTATATAATATATCATTTTCATCTATATTTCTACCAATAAATCCTTCATCTATCGCAATTGCAACCCTATCTCCCTTTTTTGCTTCATCAAGTGATTTTCTTTCATATTGAATGCTTAAAATTTTTCCAACTATTTTTCCATTCTTGAATAGTTTATAATTTCTTCTTATTGTACCTTCTAGAACTTCTATTCCAACAATGGCAGGCTTACTTATTCTGAAAACGTATCCCTGTAATATCTTTATCTTCGCAGGTCTAGTGATTGCTTCTAGAACTTTTCTCTTTCTCTTTTCCTCATATTCTTTAAGCCAATTCTCATAATCTTCAATTAATTTATATATAACATTATTTATAAAAACTTTTATACCATATTTCTTGATCTCTTCCTCAACTCCTCTAGCAATTTTTACGTTAAATCCTATAATTACCCCATATTTAGCATCGTGTACCTTCGATGCGTTTGCTTCAATTACATCTCTCCTTGTAATATCTCCGATATCAGCAATTCTTATAGGAATATTTTTCTTCTTTAACATGTTTAACATCGCTTCTAAAGCGCCTATCGTATCAGCTTTTATAACTATTCCAACATTATTCGTTTCAATTTTATATTGTTCAATTTCTTTTCTTATTTCATTTAAACAACGGTTGATGTTTCCTTTACATACAATTAATGGCATTCCAGCAATTGCGTCTTCCAAATTTTGAGCTGCGATTTTTATACCAGCTGCAGCTGAAACCTTATTAACAGGTTTAAATTTATGTCTAGGATCTCGCATCTCATCCAAAGGTTTTGGTTTAAGTAAAGCTTTAACTTTTGTTACTATTATTTTGTTATCTTTCCCAGCCAGTACTATAGTATCACCACGCTTTATATTTCCATCATATATTATAACGTCTATAGTTTTTCCAAGACCCATTTCTTCTCTAACTTCTAGTATAGTGCCTTTTGCCGGTTTGTTTGGATCTATTTTTAATTCTCTCTTTAGATACCTCTGTGATAAGCCTACAAGTAACATTAAAAGTTCAGGAATTCCTTCACCAGTTATAGCAGAAACTGGCACTATAGCTATTTCTCTTGTAAAATCTCTTACTCTATCAAATCTATCCGCATTAAATCCAAGTTCATTCAGCTTAAAAACTATGTTGTAAATTTTTTCTTCTAGTATTCTTAACGTTTTACTGCTTTGCTTAATTAAGCTATGTGTTATCGGGAAGTTTTCAAAGGGTTTCCATCCATAAATCTTATCAATCTTATTCGCAGCAACTATAAACGGCGTTTTATATGCTCTAAGAATCTCAATACTCTCTATAGTTTGCGGCATTATTCCTTCGTTTACATCAATTACGAGAATTGCAAGATCAGCGAGACTCGACCCCCTTTTTCTAAGACTCATAAACGCCTCGTGTCCTGGGGTATCGATGAAAAGTAATCCGGGTATTGTAATGTTTACTTTCAATTGTTTAAGTAAACCTCCGCAAATTTCCTTTATAGTACTTATTGGAATTTCCGTTGCACCAATATGTTGTGTAATACCTCCAGCTTCTTTTTTGGCAACCGCAGTCCCTCTAATTTTATCGAGCAGAGTTGTATTATGTACTATAATTCCATTGGATATGAAGTTGAAATGTTCCGTTACCAAATCGTAGACGTATCCTTTATATTTATAAGCGTTAATTCTAATTATTTTTTCAAAATCTATCTGAAAAAAATCAGGTATGGGTATCTTTTCGTATAATTTATGCTGCCAGATTGTTTTGAAATCTTTATACTTATTATCTTTAAGCAGTCTTTTTATACGCTTTAGGTTAGGCTTTCTTATCGTTTTAATAAATTTCATCCACGAATCTTTAGGAATCGTATTTCTCAAACCTTTCTCATATTCATATATTTCCTCTATATTTATATCGTTTAGTAGATATCCAAAAGAGAGTCTTAAACATTTAAGATAAAATCTATCAATCGTAATCTCATCGGAAGAGTTTTGTGAATAGATTGCTATTTCATCATTTTCTTTCAAAAATCTTGCCTCTTTCCAACCTTCACGTGTTAAAAATGGATGTTCCTTTGTAACATGAATACATTTTCCATTTTTTAACGTTATCTCATAAATATAATCACAATAAAATCTCCTAACCAAATTAGCACGTGATTTTATGATCGAACCTTTTCCTAAAGATAAAACATGGCAAGAAGCATCGATATCTTTTATTCTCACATGAGATTCATCGCTCAGTAAAACTTTTTCGTCAGGAAGAATGCACTTCCCATGATCTATATGACCTAATA
>JALTZH010000256.1 GCA_027051265.1 archaeon
ATTTGAATATATGTTTACATTAAAATCTGATTGTTATCACTTTTTAGTAGCGTTTGAGTATTTTAACGAGGAACATAAACTCATACTAAATACGTTTTTAAGAAACATGTTCAATATAATTAAATGTTCCATTCTTAACACCTATATCTCCGACATAGAGAAGAAATTATATGAATTGGAAAGATTCTCCTATAAATTGTTACAATTCTTACATCATGATTTCTTAACACCTTTAACAATAATAAAACTAAGTGCACAAGTTCTTAGAGAAAATTATAAAGAAGAGTATATAGTGAAGATATTAAAAAATGCTCATAAATTATCAAAATATGTTAAACGAGTTTTACATGCTGCTGATGTATATAGAAAAGCAACGCTTGGAAAATTTGAAGAAGAAATGATAAATTTAAAGGACTTGATATTGAAAATTCTTAATACTTACAGAGAGGAGATTTTAAAGAGAAAGTTAAAAATAATAAACAATACAAAAGATGTCGTTATAAAAACGATTAGAGAAGCACTTGAAGGAGCATTAATGGAAATAATAGAAAATGCAATAAAGTTTAATAAAAAGGGTGGTCTTGTAATTATAGACACAAACATACACGATAACGGTTTAGAAATAATTGTTGAAGATTCTGGAATTGGGATACCAAAGGAAAAACTCAGATATATTTCGATGCCTTTTTCAATAGATATAGAATATACGAGAAAAAGGTATACAACAGGAATGGGTTTGTTTATTGCTAAATCACTACTCTATGCTATAGGTGGATCATTAGACATAGAATCTGAAATAGATAAAGGAACAAAGGTATACGTAAGAATTCCATTATAGCATGACTGAAATAATCTTTATAAAATATATTTTGATTATTATAATTTTGTCAATAGCAACATATCAGGATATTAAAACTAGAGAGGTAAATTTATTAATACCATTGGCATTATTTATTCTCGGAATTGCTTTTTCGATTTATGAATATATTAATAATTATATAAATATTTATGAGATAATAATTTCAGTTATTATGGGGTTAATAATATTTTTATTCATATATTTCACAGGTTTAATGGGGTATGGAGACGGTCTCATTTATCTCTCGTTATCCTTCGTATTCCCATATTTCGATATTTTACCAGCTATCGTTGATATATTTATGAACTCGATCATATTATCTGCAATCATTCCACTAATTCTTTTGATATACAATATAAAAAATATAAAATATATAAATAATAAAAAAGATATAATTTTGCTGTTCGTTGGATATCCCAAGAAAAAGTCGGAAATTAAAAAGTTTGAAATAATAATTAAGGACGAAAAAGGTTATAGAATTTTATTCAACGTAGAGAAAACGAACTTTTCCAAACCTTCTGAAAAATCAGAAGAAATTGTTTGGGTGACTTATGGAATACCTTTTGTCCTATTTATATTTTTAGGAACCATTGTTTATATGTTTTTTAATAATATATTGTTAAAAGTTGTTTTTATTATAATATAAATTATATGATGAAGGAGGTGATCACTGAACAGTGATGATATAGGCAGGAACTGATGATGAAGAACTCATGCTCTGAGAGATGATGATGCCTGCTATGCTGAGATTCTTCTTAAGACTTCCCTGTAATACTCTATTACGTTACCCATGTCCTTTCTATAACGATCCTTATCCATTACTTCTCTTGTCTCTCTATCCCAGAATCTGCAAGTGTCTGGTGTTATTTCATCGGCAACATAAAGCTTGTTGTTTTTATCCTTTCCAAATTCCAGTTTAAAATCTACAAGTATTATACCTTTATCATATAAAAATTTCTTCAGAATGTCATTAACTCTTAGGATTATTTCTTTCATCTTTTTCATCTCATCTTCATTGCTTATACCTAAGTTATAGGCAATATCTTCGTTTATCATTGGGTCATGATATCTATCATCTTTAAGACAAAATTCTACAATAGGTTTTTTTAAAACTGTTTTATCTTTGAACGGAAATCTTCTTATCAAACTACCCGTTGCTATATTTCTACATATAACTTCTAACGGAATCATTTCTAACCTTTTTGCAATTATTTTATTTGGTTCTTCAAATTTAATATAGTGTGTAGGTATTCCGTTTCTGTTTAATTCTTCGAAAAGTATAGAAGATATTCTGGCATTTATTTCCCCTTTACCTGCAATAACATCTTTCTTTTTTCCATCAAACGCTGATATATCATCCCTAAATTCTATAATGACATGATTTTTATCTAATTCATAAACGGTTTTTGCTTTTCCTCTATATAGAAGTTTCATAATATAAAGATTTATTAATTTAAAATTTTATCTCCTTTGTCTTATAGATGTCTTTTTTAATCTTTTCCAGTTCCTCAGCATACTTTATACATACATCCCTAGCTAAATTTAACGGATCGTTTCTATAGAAATTTTCCAAACAGGATATTTCAATTGGAGCATCTTCACATTTTATATTAATTGCAAAATGTATTTTCATTGATATATTAGAAATGGATGCTATACTAACGGATAACTTTTTTCTTTTATAGTAGAGATCACTGAATCTTCTTTCGACACCGTATTTATAAAGAGCTTCATGGAACAAGTTTACGAGAAGTCTCTGTCTCAGATATGCAATTTCTATATTTGGAGGTTGAATATCGAAGTGTTCAACAACAACATGTACTAAATCTTTTCCTGAGATTTTTTCTCCTTTAATTAAATCCAACTGATCAATCATTTCCTCAGTTTTAACATTCATACCACCTCTAAAAATTACAATTGAATCTCCAAGAAGATTAAATTCTCTCAACGCCCATAACGGTTTCATTTGACTACCATCGTAAAATCTTTCTTCGTATAATTTAATTATCGTAATGTTGCCAGCTTTTAATATCTCTTTCATATAATGAATAAATGAATTTTAGTTTATTTTTTGATTATATATGTCTAAAGTTCTTATTAAAATATATAGAAATAAACCTGCAGGTATAAGGTGTAACGAGTTAACGATAAATCTTCTTAAAGCACTTGCTGAGATTGTTGAAAAAACTGATAAAGAAATTGTTTTAGAGATAAAAAACTTTACGGAAGATGTTACTGAAATATCTGCTGCTCCATCTTTGATAATTAATGAAAAAAAGATATTGGAAAATCCCTTATTAGAGGAGATTAGAAAAAATTATTCTAAAGAGAATCTCAAAAAAATACTAGAAGAATATGTTTGATTTGTCTTGCAATAAAACAATTTATTTTTTATTTTTTATGAAGGGTTTTAAAATAAACGATGTTGAAATAACATGGTTAGGACATGCTAGTTTTTTGGTTAAATATAAGGGACTTAATATATACATTGATCCATATAAGTTACCTCAAAATTTAGAGAAAGCGGATATAATCTTGGCAACACATGATCACTTTGACCATTGCTCTGATGAAGATATAAACGCGTTAATGAAAGATGATACAATTGTTATTGCTCCAATTAAATGTTCTCAGAAATTTAAAAGATCCAAAACAATAAAAGAAAACGAAGAAATAGAGTTAAAAGGTATTCGTATAAAAGCAGTGCCAGCATATAATATAGATAAACCTTTCCATCCAAGAGGAGAAGGTGTTGGATATATCATAACCCTAGGTAACGTTTCAATATATCATGCCGGAGATACAGATCATATACCAGAGATGAAAGATTTAAAACCAACGGTCGCATTACTTCCTATAGGAGGAAAGTACACGATGAACTATAAAGAAGCGGTTAATGCAACATTAGATATAAAACCAAAAATTGTCGTACCTATGCATTGTGATAAATTACCAGAAACTATAACGGATCCAAATAAATTTAAGGAACTATTAGAAAGTAAAACAAAAGATATAGAAGTAAAAATATTAAAATGATTGAAGAAATAGAAATAAATGGTAAAAAAATTAAACTCGAAGATGGTTTTCTTAAGAACTTTGATGATTGGAATTTAAACGTCATGTATTTTATAGCTAGAAGAGAAAATATTGAAATTGATGAGGAAACCGTTGAGTTGGTTAAATATGTTAGAAAAAGATTTAAGGAAGGAAAAACTGTAAGTAAAGCAACGATAGAATTTTATATGAAAAGATATGGTAATTTAAAAATCGTTGCTAAAAAAATTAAAGAAAAGTTCCCAAAAGGATATAAACAAATATATAAAATTGCGGGAATACCTAAGTGTGGATGTCTATGAAAGCTGTTATAATTTCTGATACACATGATAACATATTTGCAATAGATGATTTCATTAAAAGTGTTGAAAACGAAGATTTCGAGATATTAATACATGCTGGTGATATAGTAGCACCATTTTCTTTGAGAAAATTTGAAAAGATTCCTTGTAAAAAATATTTTGTCTTCGGAAACAACGATGGTGAGAAAAAAATACTTAGAGAAATTGCTCAAAAATCGAATATAACCTTAGATGATGTTCTCGAATTAAATCTAAATAAGAAGAAGATCTTAATATATCATGGAACATATAAAAGCTTGTTGGATGGTATTATAAAAAGCGAAATATATGATATAGTAATATATGGGCATACGCATCGATTAGAAATAACGAAACGTGGTAAATCTTTAATAATAAATCCAGGAGAATTGTGTGGATATCTAACAGGGAACAAAACATATGTAATATTAGATTTAAAAACACTTGATACGAAGGTTGTTAAAATTTGATAGCAATAATACCTAAAAATTTAGCCAAACCTGGATATAAGTTTAAATTTATCGGTACAATTAACGAGTGCAATAAATGTAACTTATTAAACGTTTGTAAAAATATTGAAAAAGAAAAAGTATATGAAGTAAAAGATATAAAAGATAAGTCTTTCGAATGTATCATTTCTGGTACGGCTATTGTATGTGAAATTTTTGAGACTGTTATTGAAACGACGGTTGATAAACGTAACGCATACGAAGGTGCAAAAATATCTCTGGAAAAGGAATCATGTCTTGAAATTTCATGTGAAAATTTTATTATATGTAACAATATACTCCATGGAAAATTTGTTGTTAAAAGAATTTTAAAAGATGTAGATTGCAAGAAAGGATTAAATCTTGTTAAGGTACTATTAAAATAATGAATGTAACTATCTAACGAAAGCTTAATTAAAATTATTGTAATAAACCTATAGGAGATAATTTATCAAACTGTTCTTCTCCCCCGTGCTAAAGGGTGATGGGTCTTTGCGAGAAGGTTTACAGTGCTCCGATATGGAAAACTGTGGGATGAGTTAGTACCATGTTAAACTTTTTTCTCTCAGCTTCTCTAAACCTATTCTGTTGCCAATTCGACTTAGAGGGCTTTATCGAAACGAGGGTTATATTTAAGACATTATAAATATCCTAATATCTATCCTATTAACGAACTTGGGCTGATTTGCACGAAAGATAGCGAGACAAGATATTACACTCATTTTTGTATAATTATTAATTTTACAGTATATTATATAAACGTTTTGCTTACTGTCGCTCTTCCAAACCTTTACCAATTCATTCCAGCCTTGAAAAGCGAGGTTTTTTAGCAACGTTTTATAAGAAAAAGTTCTCATAATGGTATAAATCTACACAAAACTTTATCAGTAAAAGTAGAAGAAATTCATCTGTTAATTAATCCAATATTAATTTATGGAAGAAAAGGAAATAATGCAATTTAAGACAACAGAAGAGATTAAAGTTCCAGAGAAATTAATAGATCAAGTAATAGGCCAGGATAAAGCTGTTGAAATAATCAAAAAAGCAGTTAAACAAAGACGACACGTTTTACTTATAGGTGAACCAGGAACAGGAAAATCAATGCTTGCGCAAGCGATGGCCGAGTTGCTACCAACTACAAATCTCGAAGATATTCTTGTATTTCCAAATAACGAAAACAAGTATGAACCTATAATCAAAACGGTTCCTGCTGGTGAAGGAGAGAAGATAGTTAAATCCTATCTTGAGAAGAGAAACCAAGCGGAAAGGTTTATAGATTTCCTGTTTAAAATGTTGTTTATAGCAGTATTTTTAATTACGTTCTTTTACACAATCTTCATGAAAAATCCTCTCGTATTATTTGGAGGTATTATTGCTTCGGTTTTTCTTTTAATTGGAAGAAGTTATATACGTGTCAAAAATGAAATTTTAGTACCTAAATTGTTAGTAAACAATGCTGGAAGAAAGACTGCTCCTTTTGTAGATGCTACTGGTCTCCATGCTGGTGCACTCTTTGGAGATTGTAGACATGACCCTTATCAATGCTTTAGGGAAGGAAATTTTATCTTTCTATTTAAGGATGAAAAAATAGTACCTGTCGAAATTAAGAAATTCGTTGAAGATATCTTAAAGAAAAATACACATAAAATTCTAAGAAAGAAAGATAGCGAAATATTGATTGAAGCAACATATGTAGATGAACCAATATATATTTTGGGATTCAAAAATGGAAAAGTAAGACCTGTTAGAGTATTATCTGTAAATAAAAGAGTAGGAATACAAGAAATTTTGAATCTAAATTCTAACGATGTTTGGATTTCTGTAACACCTGAACATATGATTTTTACAAAAGAACTAAAAAAAATGGAAGCAGAAAAGATTAATTCCGATATTTTCTTTAGGGTCTTTGACAATATAACAATCTTAACAGAAGATGATTTTATAAAGTCTAAGACAATAGGTCACGATGTTGTAAATGATCTAAAAGCGTTAAAACTTTTACCATTAAAACTTTCTGATAGAAGATTAAAAACTATAGCTAGAATTCTTGGAGCAATGTTTAGTAAAAAAGGATATATCAGTAAGAAAATGGAACGTCTATATTATATCTCTTCAGAAGATGCTATAACAATATTTATAAGAGATTTACAAGAATTGTTTAGGAATTTTTCGTATAAAATTAAAAAAATATCCAGCAGCTCCAAAGAGATGTATGTATTTGAAACAACGGATAAAAGAATGATAGGATTTTTTGTAGCCTTAGGTGTACCAGTTGGTAAAAAGAGAGATTCAATAATAAAGATACCAAACTGGATATTTATTAGAAGAGATTTATTACTATCATTTTTAGATGGATGGATTTCTTCGGATAGTTCTATTTCAAAATACGTAAAGTTTAAGAACTATCATAAGTTTAAAAATACCGTAGAAATTTCTTTAATATCTTTAATAAATAGATATAGAAAAACAATAAACGAAATTAAAAAATTTGTTAAATACCTTAGACTGCTTGGTGTAAATGCAAAGGTTAAGATTAATCGTTATAAAAACTTAGGATATCGGATAAGGATATTAATCTCAAATAAAAATATCATAAAACTTTTTAACTTGTTGGAAATGAGATATTCCCCAACAAAAAAAGAGGAACTTTTTGATTTTGGATACGAAAGAGATGCTAAGCAAGTTACATTGTTGTTAAGAAAGCATAACAGTTTTTATAAGATTAAAGAATTTGTTCATGAAACTTATAATATAACAACTGAAACTGGAAATCTTATTGTTAATGGAGTTTTGGTTAAGAATTCTGGAGGATTAGAAACGCCTCCTCACGAATTAGTTGAAGCTGGTGCTATTCATAAAGCTCATAGAGGTGTTTTATTCATAGATGAAATTGGAAATCTAACCTATGAGGAACAAATTAAACTCTTAACGATATTACAGGAGAAGAAATTTTCAATTACAGGACAATCTGAAAGGAGTTTTGGAAGTCTTATTAGAACATCTCCAGCACCATGTGATTTCATACTTGTTGCAGCTGGTAATCCTGAAACTATAAGAAAGCTACATCCAGCACTAAGGGATCGAATAAAAGGTTATGGATACGAGGTTTATATGAA
>JALTZH010000257.1 GCA_027051265.1 archaeon
ACCGCATAGAGTGCGAGTTCACCGCTGTGAAAAAATTCGCCCTGGAGAACTCCAGCTACGCCACGAAGAAAGACCAGGCCAGGGCGATAAGACGATACATCGCCTGGCGAAATAAGCACCCGAGGGATAAAAGGTTAATCGAAATCAAAAGGAGGAATCAGGTTGGTTGAGGAGGCACTAGATTTAGGGTGTGGTTATGGTGTTTATACAAAGCTTTTATCTGAGATGGCGACTTTTGCTGTAGGCTTAGATGTTGAGTTTAACTTTATTAAAGAGGCTAAAAAGAAAAATTCAAGTGACGATATTGAGTTTGTTTTGGCTTCTGGAGAGTATCTTCCATTTAAAAATGAAGTGTTTGATAGTGTGTTTTTGATTGAGACACTTGAGCATGTTCCACATGATGGAAGAGTTTTAAGAGAGGTGTATAGAGTTTTAAAACGTGATGGAGAGGTTATAATAACTGTACCTAACAAATATTTCCCATTTGAAACCCATAGCATAAAAATTTATGGGAGAATAATAGAGCCTCCGATACCGCTTTTTTCATGGCTCCCTAATAAAATTAGAAAAAATTATGAAACCTAACTTCGCCACTTAGTGCCTAATGGGGGGAGGGAATATAATGGGCATCGCCCATATACTCCCTCATGAAAGCAAGAACACTCCCATTAGGCGGTGTAATTTTGATTGACAAGGCGGAAAAAGATTTCGGTCTGGTATCAGGTATATTTGATGGCATCAGCGAGAGGGTAAAGGACTTCAAGGCGAGGGTTAAGCTTCTCCTCTACAACCGTTTGACTCATGCGGTGTCTGTGCATAAAATCCTGGAGACCTACCCTGGGGAGGTGCATGAGCTTTTGGGCTTCAAGGACAAGCCTTCGGAGCGCTCTCTATATAGAACGCTGGAGACCATTGGGAAGTGCTTTCCCATTTTGGTGGAGCGCTACCAGCAGGTTCTGAGGGAGCATGGTCTTGTTGGAGAGGAGCAGATCCTGGACATAACCTCTACCTACTTTGAGGGCGAGAGGGCAGAGTTGGGTGCGAGAGGTTACTCCAGGGACAGGCGACCTGACAAGAAGCAGGTTACCATAGGCATAGCCACTGGAATAAACGAGGTTCCCTGTGCTATAACTGTGCAGAAGGGCAACACTCAAGATAAGAAACACTTCACCTACCTTCTCAACGTAGCAAAACGTGTGCTTGAGAAGGGGAGCCTTCTCATCTTCGATGCGGGAGCCAACTCGAGAGCCAATAAGCTTAGAGTTAGAGAGGCTGGGCTGAACTACTTAACGCTCAAGCCCAAGAAGGTAAAGACCTACAGGAAGTATGTTGAGAGTTTCTGGAGGGCTGAGCCTGAGAGGTTTGAGCTCAACGGGAGGAGTTACTACTGTGTCAAGCTAAGAGAGGGGGAGGAGTGGCTCTACGTCTACTTCTCCCCGGAGCTCTGTAGAGAGCAGCTTAGAAAGAAGCAGGCTAAGTTTGAGCGAAATAAGCGCAGGGGCAACGAGCTGGCAAGGAAGGCGAGGAGGCACAAGGCTATTGAGAGGCTGCCCTTCGACAAGGGCTGGGTGGAGCTTATCCCTAGCTTGCAGCTCACTCTGAAGGAGCCTGCTAACCCCTACATCACAGGCATAGAGGGGTTCTTCATCCTGGAGAGTTCTATCAGTGCCGAGCCTGAGAAGGTGCTTGCGCTCTACAAGGAGCGAGACAGGGCAGAGAAGTTCATCCGTTCTCTCAAGGAGGGAAACGAGCTAAGACCAATAAGGCACTGGAGCAAGTGGGCTATCCTGGGAGCGATATTCATCTGTTTCCTGGCTACAGCCATATACAATTTGACAGTTAAATTTCTCAAAAATAGTCCCGTAAAGAACCTGAAGTTACTCAAAAAATTCCTCCAGAATTTGACACTTGTCATAATCTACCCGCCAGGAAGGTTCAGAGTGCGTGTTGTGAGCAACGTAACCAGAGAAATTAAGCGGATTCTGGGCAAGTTTGTTTATAAGTACGGAGATAAAAACATCAACTTGAGATGGTGAAAACACATTTGGCAAAAGAATGTAGGGAACTTATGTAGAGGATGGTATCAAAGTGGCGAAGTTAAGATGAAAGAGCCCGGGTTTATACCACAAAAGGTTTAACTAAACTTTTAGAAGAGACCGGTTTTTGCATTTATTCCTGCACTTATATCCCCCCATTGCTTATAGGTAAACCTTTTTTTAAGCCTAATGGTGGAGGTAAACTAAATACAATCCGAAAATTCATTGGATGGGCATTTTCAAAAACACCATTAAAAAAGATTTCAATGTCTATACTTATATGCGCTAAGAGATAGGTGAGTTCTATGAGACTAAAAATTGTAGTTACTACTAAATCCAAATTTGAGAATATCTTCAAGCATCCATTATTTTACTGGGTAGTTTTGGGATAGTTTTGCGGTATGCCACTGGGTTGCATACTATTCAGCCAAACGACATACGACATATATGTATGGTACAGAATCATTAATTATTTTAGGCGTATATGAGAGGCTATTTTATTGAAGCAGGGGCTCTCATAATATACTAAGAATTCGTTAAATAGGTGTTAAGAGTAAGAATAGATTTAGATATTGTTTAAAAAGTGATTGACAATATATAATAGAGGTGATTAATGATGGGTAGAATAATATTTTTAAATTGGGATAGTAAACACTTTGGATTGAAAATAGGGAAGTATATACCCACTGAAGTAGAAAAAATACGTTACGACTTAGATGTTGCAAGAAAGGAGGGATATGATTTACTCATATCTAGAATACCTATTGAAAACATCAATATTGCAAATTCGTTAGAGAAATATGATTTTGAATTAAAAGATACATTGATTCAGTATGAGATTAATATAGAAAACCAAGAAATCCTTCTAAAACCTGGAAAGTTCAAAATAAGAAGTGCTGAAGACAAAGACATTCTTGCAGTTGAAAAAGTAGCAATGATGTCTTTTGAAAATTACATTGGACATTTTCATAGAGATAAACGATTAAATAATACCAAATGTACCGAACTTTACGTTAAATGGGCTATAAACTCTTTGAAAAATAAAGAACTTGCTGATGTTGTATTTGTAGCGGAAGATGATTCTGATATTATAGGATTTGGCACTATAAAAATTATATCTAAAGATGGTGCTCAAGGAATTCTTTTTGCTACTAGGCCAGATAGTAGACGAAAAGGTGTTTTTACAGTGTTAATTCAAAATTCAGTTGCTTGGTGTAAGAATCAAGGAATAAGAAAGTTTATTTACGGTACTCAAATTGATAATTACCCCGTCCATAGAGTCCTAGCTAAAATAGGTGGTAAAATTTGTGAAGCATACTATACATTTCACTGGTGGAGGTCCGAGCATGAAAACTAATCTGAAGATACCCTTCGCGCTACCGTACATAACGGATGACGAGATAAAAGCCGTAACGGATGTTTTAAGATCTGGCTGGCTATCTATGGGATACAAAACGATAGAGTTTGAGAACAAATTCGCGGAATATATCGGAAGCAACTACGCAGTTGCAACGAACTCTTGCACATCTGCTTTGTTTTTATCCCTAAAAGCCCTAAACATAAAAGAAGGAGATGAGGTTATAACGACTACTTTTACTTTTGCAGCTACAGGTAATGTTATAGTTCATTGTGGGGCAAAACCTGTTTTTGTAGATATAGATGAAAAAACTTACAATATCGATTCACATCAAATAGAAGAAAAGATAACAGATAAAACTAAAGCTATAATTGTTGTTCACTACAGCGGTCAATCCGCAGACATGAAAAAGATCATGAAAATTGCTAGAGATTATCAATTAAATGTAATAGAAGATGCTGCTCATGCCGCTGGAGGTACGTATGAAGAAGGTAAAAAAGTAGGTTCTTTAGGTAACTTAACTTGCTTTAGTTTCTATGCAACGAAGCCCATGACTACTGGAGAAGGGGGTATAATAACTTTAAACGATGAAAAATTGTATGAAAAACTGAAGATCCTACGTTTGCATGGAATAAGTAAGGATGCTTGGAAAAGATATATCGAAAAAGATAGTTGGTATTACGAAGTTCTTGAAGCCGGATATAAATGTAATCCCACAGATGTCGCATCGGCTATTGGACTGCCACAGTTAAAAAAATTAGATTGGCTAAACGAGAGGAGAAGAGAGATAGCCAAATATTACAATGAGCAACTGCAAGATTTAGACTTAATCCCCCCGTATATCAAGCCCAGAGTAAAATCAACATATCATCTATATCCTATAAGATTGATCAAATATAATAGAGATAAGTTCATCAAGGAGATGGCCAAAAAAGGGATAGTAACGAGTGTTCATTTTATTCCATTGCACTTAATGCCATATTATCAAAAAACATTTAGATATAAGAAAGGGGATTTTCCTGTTGCTGAAAGAGTTTTTGAGAATATAGTCTCTCTACCGATATATCCACAACTAACAGAAGATCAACTAGAATATATAGTTAAGTGTATAAAAGAGATATTAAGGTGAAAATATGGTTGGATTTACTAATTTTCAAGATTTATTTGAAGACAAAAAAATCTTAATCACTGGAGGACTCGGAAGTATAGGCTCTGAACTTGTTATACAATTGTTTGAATTTAATCCAAAAGAAATTCGAGTGTTAGATAATAGAGAAATTGAGCTATTTCATTTTTGGAGAAATTTTAGAGATAATAATAATTTAAGAATAATTTTTGGAGATGTTAGAGAGAAAGAACGGATGTCACAAGCCATAGATGAGATAGATATTGTTTTCCATGTGGCAGCTATGAAGCATGTGCTTATTTGTGAGCAAAATCCTTTTGAGGTTGTAAAAACCAACGTAATCGGAACACAAAATGTAATAGAATGTGTTCTAGAGCATAATGTTGAAAGAATGATCTTGATATCGACTGATAAGGCAGTTAACCCTACAAATGTGATGGGTGCTACTAAATTGCTAGCTGAAAGGCTAGTCTCGGCAGCATGTAACTATAGAAATAATAAAGCGACTAAGTTTGGAGTAGTTAGATTTGGAAATGTTTTAGCTTCTCGTGGGTCTGTATTGGAGATCTGGGAGAAACAACTAAGTGAGGGTAGAAAGATAACAATAACAGACCCTAACATGACAAGATTTTTCATGAGCATCCCTGAAAGTGTGAGGTTGATTTTTCATGCAACATATCATGCTGAAAATGGGGAGACATTCATTCTCAAGATGCCTTCCGTCAGAATTGTAAACCTAGCTGAAGCATTTTTGGAGTTAAAAGGTTATGATTCAAACTACTATGAAGTTATCGGAGCAAATATAGGCGAAAAAATCCATGAAGAGTTAATTTCCGAAAGTGAAGCAAATTTTCTAATGGAAAATGAACAAATGTTAGTAAGATTCCCATTAACGTTTGATTTAGATAAAATTTTTAAAAGATTTGAGCAAAAAGGATTTAAAAAGACTAAAATTAAAAAATTAATATCAAATGATGAAAGATTTCTACTAAAAAAAGACGAAATAAAAAAAGTATTAGACGAAATACATTATAATAGAAAATGTAGGAGAAATGTAAAATGATAAAAATAGGCATTGTTAGATTATCCAAACCACATCCATTCTTCAATTACATGTTAAAAACAATGGGTAGCATCAATAAGGATATAATAATAAATATATATCTCCCAAAACGTATAGATACAAACTTTTTTCTTAATACAGATATTGTTAAATCTGATAATATAAATATCCATTCAATGAAGGTGCATAAGCTATATTTACCTGAAAACTGGGGAACAATACCTTTATATGCTATTTATAAAAAACACTTAAATAAAATAGTAAATGATAATGATATAATCAATGTCGTAGAACTATTTTTATATTCTTCATATCAAATTATTAAATTGGCTAAAAAATATTCAAAATCAACAGCAGTTTCTATACACTCTGTTCTTCCATATCATGAATGTATTTTAAAATTTCCTCCATATAATATTTTTTTAAAAATAAATTCTAAACTTTTTGACAGAGGAATTGCACCCTGTCATGCTACAAAAAAATATACACAATCCCTTAATATTAAAGATGATAAAATAAAAATAGTTCATTGGGGATTGGATTTAAATAGATTTTCTCCAAATTTAAATAAAAATGAATCAGAAACTATTAAAATATTATTTGTTGGAAGATTAATTGAATATAAAGGGATAAGAGATCTTCTCATTGCTTTTTCTAATATAATAAAGAATTACAAGAACATTGAACTTATAGTTTGTGGCGATGGACCATTAAGGCAAATGGTTTATAATTTTCAAAGAAAAATAAAATTTATAAAATTTTACAAGTGGATAGACTATAATAATGTACATAATGTTTTTAAAAATGCGGATATTTTTTGTTTACCAAGCAAAACATATTATTTTGGTCCATTTAAGAAGATAAAAGTCAACGAAGAGCAATTTCCATTAGCAAAATTAGAAGCGATGGCTTCTGGATTGCCTTGTGTGGTTACAGATATAGGTGGACTGCCCGAAACGCTATCAGAAGGAAACATAATAATTAATGAGAACTCTATTAAAGAACTTCAAAATGGTTTATCATACTTTATAGAGAACGAAAAAGAAAGGAAAAAAATCGGTAAGAAAAATAGACAAATTGCAGAAAAAAATTTTGACCTAATTACTCAATCAATCAAACTTGTAAATGCTTTATTAGGTGATACATCATGAAGAAAGACGTAATTATTCTCTTTATTAAGAAAATTCAGAACCACGACCTTTTTTACTCATTGATGATTGGAATTCTAATTAGATATTCTGTTGCTTTATATACTATTCAACCAAATGATATAATTGTATGGTTTAAAGAATCGTTAAACGTAATTTATGGCTTAGGCATTTATGAAAGACCATATTTTGCATATCCTCCTATATGGGGCTATATTCTTGGAGTTTTTTTAAAGTTTTCAAGTTTAATTTTTAATCCACTGGAATATGGATATTATATAAAAGAATTTCATCAATTAGATTATGTAACTGGCATGATTTCTGGTTTCGTAACAACGCCATTATTTAATTTTTTATATAAAACACCGCTAATAATCACAGATATTATTATTGGTTATCTCATATATAAAGTGATATTAGAATTAAAAAATGATAAAAGATTTGCTATCTACGCATTTAATTTATGGTTTTTTAATCCTCTTGTTATTTTAGTATCATCATATATAGGAAAATTCGATAATATATTAACATTATTTATCTTACTAATCGCTATATTTGTATATAAAAGAAATTGGTTTTTTACTGGAATTTCTTTGGGATTAGGAATTTTTACAAAAATATATCCAATAATCTTTCTTCCTATAATTCTAATACTCATACTAATTGAAAAGATAACTGATAGATATCAATTTAAAAAAATAATTCTTAATCTTTTATATTTATTTTTTGGCATTTTCTTGACATCGTCTATAATTATTTTACCATTGTTGTTTAATGATGAATATGGTAGATTATTTTCACCTTTTACAAGGATAGAAACTGGGATTGGTGTAGGTGGTATGAGCATATGGTCTGTAAGGTATCTTACTGGACATGAATGGATTTATGATTGGGCACATACACATACAAAATTTGTTATTAGTACGTTATTTAAAATTCAATTTTCGTTGATCTTATTTATTACTGTATTATTTATATTTAAATATATTAAAAGTAAAGAAAAATTGATTATATACTATATATTTACGTTAATTATTTTGATTTCTTATCTTACAAATTATACTTTAAATC